>CAIOOC010000931.1 GCA_903859795.1 uncultured Bacteroidia bacterium | reverse complement strand
CAGCAGCTTTGGTACCATTTATGCTCAAAGTTGTCGGTTCAGGAAGAAGACCCGGCATACGGATAAAATCGACCCTTTTCATCATTGTATTGGCCCGGCTAAAATATGCCAGAATATTGCGTCCATCAAGTTTAATCGCTTTATTATAATCTTCAATAGCCGAATTGTAGTTTTTAAGAAGCTCGTAATAGATAGCCCGGTTAAAATATCCATCCGGATTTTTCTTGTTGTTTTGTATTGATTTATCCCAAAAACTTATGTTGTCATTGTATTCATCGGTTCTCCAACTATCATTTTTGACCGGTTTATTGGTAATTAGCAGAAATGGCTGATTGTTATTTTTACGGTTAAGAGCATCAACTTCGATACTGTAATATTGTAAACGTTCATAATCGACCGAGTCTTTATGAAAGATTGAAATTATAAATTCAGGTTTTAATTCGATTTTCACATTCCGGTTCTGAACCATTCCACGTGCAATCTCAGTTTCAGTCACTTCGCCACCATTATGTACAATGATATTTCGCCTTGCCCGTTTTTGAGTAACCGGTCCCTTATCATTTTCGCGAGTAACAGAAGTTGAATCTGTGACATTACTTTTAGGTGGATTGTTTTGAGCTAAAGCAGCCGACTGTGTGGTTGCTCCCCCAGTGGCAGCAGTCTGCTTTCCCTGCGCACTCGGCTGGTTGGCAGTCTGATTCGGAGTTTTGTTCTGTCCGTTTTGGTTTTGTGTCTTTTGATTCTGATTAGCAGTTGGAAGCACGAAACCGTACATTCGTCGCTGTTTTTCCTTTTCCTGTTCGGCATCGAGCCTCTTTTTGAATTTAGCATATTGGGGATCAAGTTGTTCTGCAATAGCAAAATCAGATTCATATCCTGGAATCTTGAGTGATTCCTTCGCAATTCCACGGTTCAGATAGGCAACGGCGATATCCGGATTTAATTTGATAGCCATATCATAATCGGGAATCGCACCCCGCGCATCGTCTAACTTGTGTTTGACTATTCCTCTGTTGACAAATGCCTGGCCCATCTTAGGATCAAGTCTGATACACAGATCATAATCTTTTAATGCTCCGGCATAATCCTGTTTTTCAAATTTTGCGATTCCCCGCATCAGGTAGGCACCGGAAAAATGTGGCCTTATCTTAATCGCTGCATCACAGTCCTTTATGGCACCTTCCAGATCATTCTTCATTTGTTTGGCCGAACTTCGGTTAAGATACGTATTGGCCATCAAGGGATCGATATCTAGTGCTTTTGTATAATCATCAATCGCTCCGTCGAGATCTTCCATTGCTGCCTTACAGATTCCCCTGTTGGTATAGATCGCCTGGTCATCACTTTTGTATTCAAGCGCCTTGGAATAGTCGCTTAAAGCCTCCTTATAATTTTTAAGTTCATAATTTGCCATTCCACGATACATATAAGCCTCAGGATAGAAAGGCTTAATATCAAGTGCTTTATCATAATCGTTTTTGGCACCTCTGAAGTCGTCGATATAATGTTTGGCCATACCCCTGTAATAATATGGCTCGGGTAGATTGGGTCTGAGTTTTATAACTATATTTAAATTCTCGATTGCGCTCACATAATTCCCGAAGTAAATGCGGCTTCGACCAATATAAAAATACTGATCAATATTTAGTTGCGGGAATGCCGACAATGATAGGATTGTCAACAGTAGTACTGAAATAATTTTCTTCATCAGCAGGGAAATAGCTTTTTGTAAGGTTGCAAAATTAACAAAATAGTGTTCGAAGGCGTTAGGCCGGTTTTTAATTTTATAATAATAAAGTATAAAGCATGTTAATTAGGTGTGAATGGTGTTTGGGAAATGATCTTTATATTGATTATCATGACAAAGAATGGGGAGTTCCGGTGCATGATGAACTAAAACTCTTTGAATTTCTTACACTTGAAGGGGCACAGGCAGGATTAAGCTGGTTAACTATTTTACGGAAACGGGAGAATTACAGGGTGGCCTTTGATGGGTTTGATCCGGAAAAAATTGCGCAGTATGATCAGATTAAGATCATGGAACTTATGAATAACCAGGGTATTATCCGTAACCGACTAAAAATTGACTCAACAATAAAAAATGCAAAGGCGTTTCTTGCTGTTCAGGAAAAGTTTGGGAGTTTTGATAGATATATCTGGGATTTTGTGGATGGGAAGCCTATTCAGAACAAGCATGTTACGCTCAAGGAAATCCCGGCCGAGACAATTATTTCGCAGTTTATTTCAAAGGATATGAAAATGCGTGGTTTTACTTTTGTCGGACCAACGATAATTTATTCACATATGCAGGCCACAGGAATGGTCAATGATCATCTAATCAGTTGCCATCGTTATACGGAACTTGGTGGTGTGTTATAAAATCAGATAGGATATTGCTGATTTAGAGTCAGATTCGTAAGGTGGATTGATTCGGGTGAAATAGGGAGGATGAATTTAGAGCAGTTCCCCTTCATCAAAATTACGTCTGTCGGTCACATTACCATCAGCATCAGTATTAAAGATATGGCGTACCTGAAAGTGATCGCGGATAATAAATTCGTAGCTGGGTTGAGTATCAGATTTCTCGATAAAAATTGAACTCATGATCTGACCAAATTTTTCCAGTTTCTCACGAATTACAGTGTTTAGCATTTCAATTTTGAAATTGGTTTCAGTTTTGAGCCATTTCCCCGATTTTTCAAACCAGGCGATTTGCTCAATACCATTTACGCGGAAAATAACTTCAAAGTGATTATCATTCTCTTTAGACCACTCAATATTTGTGGCTTCGGGAAATCGCTGATTAAAAGATTTCAAAAGGGCTTGGCCGGGTGTATTGGGGTTAATCCGGAAAACATATTTTAGGATAAAATCTTTCATGGAATAGTTTTCTCTTTGAGACGGAAATTTCCGCAAAAGTCACATTTAAAGGGGGAACTAACCGTGATTATAATGTTCTTTGTATAAGAATGCAACCCTGTCACGAGCACGTTTAAGTCTCATTTTTGTTGCACTTTCACTTATCTTAAGGGCCGTTTGAATATAGGCGATTGGCACATTGTCGATATAGTGCATTGTTAGAAGAGCTTTTTCCTCAGGGTGGATAAACTCAAGAATTTTCATAAGCCGCTCGCTGTTGATCTCCTTCTCATTCAATTCATCAATAACGTCAGGAAGTTCGTGTGAACTGTTCCAGTCGGGATAATTCATTTTCTTTTTCGTCCGCAGGTATTCGATACAATTATTATAGGTGATCGCATAAAGCCAGGTTGAGAAGTTGGCTTCCCCCCTAAAATCGGCTAAACGTTCAAAAACTTTGCAAAAAATGTCTTGTACAAATTCCTGGGCAAGTGTTTTATCTTTCAGCAAGGAGTAACATTTGTCGTAAACCTTATCTGAATACCGTTTATACAGCACTTCAAAAAGGTTCGTATTGTGCTCTTGCTTAATAAGTCTGATGATTTCTTTATCTGAATATTCCTTTACAGAATTTTTTATTGTCATCTTTTATTACCGATAAAACATTAAATATTAAGAATTTATATTAATTCACAGGTCAAAATTAAAAAAAAAATCTGAAATTATTGTGACCTCTTGACCGGTTTGCGTCTAAACTGTGTATTTTAAGAATTGAAAAACATTTATTACTTTAAATTTATCTTCAAAATTATGAAAAAGGGATTATTAAAACTGGTTGCTTTTAGTGTTTTAGTTGTTACATTGGCTAGCTGTGCCAAAGCTCCTCAAGCTGAAATTGATGCTGCAAACGTTGCTATCGAAGCTGCAAAAACTGCAGGTGCTGATCGTTATGTTCCTGAATCATTCAATGCCGCTTCTGAAGCGTTAAAAAGTGCTGTTACTGCAGTTGAAGAGCAGAATTCAAAATTTGCTTTATTCCGCAACTATGATGCAGCAAAAACTACTCTTGCTTCTGTAAACACACTTGCTGCTAAGGCTGTTGAAGAAACAACTGCAAAGAAAGCTGCTTTGAAAGCTGAAGTTACTGCTTCTCTTACTGAGCTTGGTACTATTATCGCTGCAAACAAAGAATTGCTTGCTAAAGCTCCTAAGGGAAAAGAAGGCAAAGCTGCTGTTGAAGCTATTGGCCAGGAAATTGCTGCTGTTGAAACCGTTAGCACTGAGGTTACCGCTGGTGTTACCAACAACGAAGACATCTTAACTCTTTCTGGAAAAATCAAACCAGCTGTTGAAAAAGCAAAAGCTATCAGCACTGAATTGACAGAAGTTATCGACAAAGCAAAATCAAAAGGTGGCAAAAAAGCTAAGAAATAATTCTTAGAAAAAACCTTAAAAGATTTGACCCTCGGAAGATTTTCCGGGGGTTCTTTTTGAAAGAAAAGTTGGGAATTTTAGGGAATTGGACCAAAAGCAATCGTATTTTTCAGTTTCTTTGCTAACCGCTGTGCGGAGTATAAATTTAAGGATTTTATCTATTTCGAATGAAACTTGGTTGGAAAAAGAGGTTATTTATTACTGTTGGAATTCTGATTTCAAGCTTTGTGATTGTCTATATGGTGCTTATTTTGACAATGGAGAAGCCACCATTAACCGAATTTAAAACATGTCAGCAGATTCTTGCCAAGGCTAAAAGAGCTAATGCAGATGTATATTCTCCCGAATATTATACCGCAGCTGAACGTAAGTACCAATCTGCCCTGATTGAATGGAAAATCCAGAATGAAAGGGTTTTCTTCAGAAGAAATTACTCAAAGGCCAAGGAGTTGATCATGACTGCTACCTTAAAGGCCGAGGAGGCCAATGCATCTTCAGGAGTAAATAAAAATTCACTGAAGATGAAATATCTGAAGGAAGCAGAATTGTTAAAGCATAAATTGGACAATTATCATGATGTGTTTATTCACTTGCCACTTAAAGTAAGCCTGAGGAAAAACTACGAATTTGGTAAACTTTCACTTGAACAAGGATTGAATGCTTTTAGTAGCGGCGATATTATGCTGGCGACAAAAAAGCTCAATGAAGGCAAAATCAGGATAAGTCTTGCAGATAACGAAGTAAATGCTCTGTTGAAGGAATACTTCAGCAATTTTTCGAAATGGCAGAGCTGGTTTGCAGCAACGATTCGGCAGTCAGTTCAAAATAGTGGTTATGCCATTATTGTAGACAAGATTCAGCATAAAGGATACCTTTATTACAAGGGGAAATTAAATAAAGAGTATGATGTTGAATTTGGTCGTAACTGGATAGGCAATAAATATTATGCCGGTGATAAAGCTACCCCTGAAGGGATGTACAAGGTAATTAAGAAGAAGGGGAATGGAGATTCAAAATATTATAAAGCTATGCTTATTAATTATCCTAATGAAGAAGACTATGCCATGTTTAACAGTAAAAAGCGACAGGGCTCAATTTCGAGAAACAGCAGAATTGGTGGTTTGATTGAAATACACGGAGAAGGAGGTAAAGGTGCGGATTGGACCAGCGGTTGCATTGCATTGTCAAATTCGGAGATAGATGAACTCTTTAGCAAGACACCTGTAGGGACCCCTGTCACAATAGTAGGATCAATGAAGTCACTTTCTGAGTTACTAAATTAAAATATTACTAAAATGGAAATCGAAGAAAAGCATAATCGGTCATTCATTCGTATTATAATATGGATTATTCCGATATTTTTATTCTCTCTGTCGATCCTAATGGTTCTTTATACGCCTGTTTTTCAGGACTATGCGTTTAAAGTGAAATCCTGGTTTGCCAGTGCCCCGCTCTACGAGGGAAAATCTCCCGAGACAATACAAAAGCTTTCACTCAAATCGCGACGGAATATTAATTCAACTGAGGAGAAGCTTGAAAAACTTAGGCCTGTAAAACCCTATATTGTAGTTAACACGACAGAGAACCGCTTCTCATTACGAAATGTCAATGGTGATACTATCAGGACCGGTGTTTGTTCAACCGGGAAAAACGAATTATTGATTGCCGGTAATAAACGTATTGTCTTTAAAACGCCTAAAGGGATCTTTACTGTTCGAAATAAGCAGCAGAATCGTCCCTGGATTAAACCAGACTGGGCATTTATCGAAGATGGATTACCAATACCTTCAGCCCGCTCGGCCGAACGGATAGATTACAGTACATTAGGCGATTATGCGCTCGAGATTGGTAACGGGTATATGCTTCACGGAACGCTTTATCAGCGCTTTCTGGGACTTCCTGTAACCCATGGGTGCGTTCGGCTTGGTGATAAAGACCTCGAAGTAATTTATAATACTTTGAGTAAGGGATCAAAAGTGTATATTTATTAAAGATTGAGCAATGAAAGTTAAAATAGCCTTTTGGATCACTACACTGCTTTTATTTGCAGCAGTTGCCTACATTTCAGTAACAACTGTCATTCAGCCTGTATTTACCAAAAATCCTTTGCCAAAAGCAATTATCCGATCAAATCCCGAAGAGAGGAAAAAAGTTGGCAAAGATGAAATCATTGTTCCGGACGATGATACGATTCAGTCCTCAGAAACTGGTGGCAATACTAAAGATGCAGGGAATAAGCTACTTGAAATAAGGCGGAAAGAGATTTTACTCCGGTCCAGATTAACTCTTGCAACAGAGGATTCGACTTATCTTGTTCTTGATTTGATCAATAATAAAGCAATATTGGAACTCAAGGGAATTCCATTGCACGAATGTCGTATTCTTCGGGCAGATATAAGCAACTCAATTAAGTTGTATCCTGCTGATGCTTTGTTGAATTGGCTGGCTGAGCCTTTTGTCCTCAGAAATGTTGAAGCTACAATACCTAAAATCTCCTTTGTCGAAAAGATTGCGCCCAAGGATACTCTTGAAGCAAATAAGATGGTTACAGAACCAAAAGAGGCAAAACTTGGCGATGTCTTTGTTGTAATGGATTTTGACCGTAACTTAAGGCTTGTAATGTCTCAAAGTGAGCAGCCAGATCTAGATGGCCTAAAACTTATTTCAGATTTGCGGCGAAAATACAGTAAACTTGAAATTTCAAGGTCATTAAAGGCGTTGACCAAATTTAATCGTGAACCGGTCAAGCCTCAAATCGAGATTGTTATTCCCAAATCGGATGCAACCATTCTTTACAAGGCACTTCCGTTGAATCCTCGGATGATTCTTAGAATGTAGTTAAACATGAAGAGACACGATATACCTTGTCTCTTCATGTTTCTCGCTGCCAATGATCAATAATTAAACATTTTCAGGTACAATAAATGGTGCACGGTAGTTGCGGCTAAGCATCCTGTCAGCTTCCGGATCGTTTACAAATGATTCGGATTTGGGATTGAAAGTAAGGACCCTTCCAGTTCGGTAGGCGATATTTCCAAGATGAGCAAGTGCCGAGGAGAGATGAGCACTTTCAACCGGTCCGTTCAGCATCGAAGAATCATGGGCTCTGACTGCTTCAATAAAGTTTTTGAAGTGATCACCCCCCTCTTTTCTGGTTTTACCGGGCTCTTTTTTATCCCCAAGATAAGTTTCGTAAGTATCGTATCCTTTAATTACCATGTACCCCTTATCGCCATAAAAGATGTTCCCGACTGTAGATCCATCTTCTGCATTCGTGTACCATGGACGCACCTCAAACTGGATGATCTTCTTCTCTTCCGGGTAATGGTAAACTGAAGAAAGAACCTCAGGAGTCTCCTTGCAATCGTCCCACAGGAACTTTCCACCCATGGCAGTAATTTTGGATGGCAAACCGACATTCAGACCCCACATGCAAAGGTCCGTTTCGTGAATCCCCTGATTTCCCACATCTCCGTTCCCATAATCCCAATGCCAATGCCAGTTGTAATGAACCAGATTTTTCGTGAAAGGGCGTTTGGGTGCCGGACCGGTCCACAAGTCATAGTCGAGCCCCGCGGGAACAGGCTCCAATGGTTTATTGCCAATATCAGGCCTGTTTCTGAATACAAGTCCCCTCGCCATATAAACCTTGCCAATATACCCGTCTCGTAACAACTGAATTGCTTCGCGGATTGCCACAGAACTTCGCAGCTGCACGCCATGCTGGACTATCCGGTCGTATTTACGAACCGCCTCAACCATTTTACGACCTTCCCATATATTGTGGGAGCCCGGTTTTTCTACATAGACATCTTTGCCTGACTGGCAAGCCCAGATTGTTGCCAGGGTATGCCAATGATTTGGAGTGGCTACAGTGACAACGTGAATATCCTTATTGTCAAATACTTTGCGCATATCCTGAACCGTATTCACCTTTTGTCCGTATTTCTTTTCGAAGTCTTTTGCCCGTTCCCCTGCTATGTTTAGATCCGGATCAACAAGGGTAGTTATTTGCACATTTTTTTGTGCCATTAACCCTTCAATATGGCTTTTCCCACGACCATTAACTCCAAGAACTGCTGCATTTATCCTGTCATTGGCACCAAAAGCATGTGCCGGGATAATACTCGGAAGAGTGAGCAATGCAGAAGCTGCTGCTGACTTCTTAATAAAGCTCCGACGTGTTTCCTGATTTTTCTCTTTCATCATTAATTAGTTTTACTTTTATTAAAATATCTCTTTTTTTAGGTGCAATAAAAGATCCGGAGATAGGTTTTGGAGGTTGCAAATTAGCTAATATTCGTTAATATATAAGGTATGTTCAATAAAATTTAATGTTTACCTTTGCAGGTAGTGTATTTTTAAATTAATACTTTTTCAATGAAGATTTTAACGCTTACTATACTTGTTGCTCTGGCAATAGTATCCTGTAATCAAAAT
>CAIOOC010000930.1 GCA_903859795.1 uncultured Bacteroidia bacterium | reverse complement strand
CATAGTTCTCAATTGTACCAAGATGAACAATATTGTTGCCAAGTCTTGGAATAATATCTATCTCATTATCATTCTCAACAAATATCTGGTCAATCTGAGCAGACCAGAAGCTATCGCTGTTTATATAGTTTATCAGTTGAAAAACAAACTAAAACTAAGAATTGGTCCGATTTCAAAATCGCTATCCCCATTGCTTTGGCTTTTGCTGTTTTCTTCCTATTCATTCAAAAGCTCGGATTAGTTAATCTTGTTGGTGGTGGAAAGGTAACATATGGGACTGCATTTGTTATTGGTATTATTGCTTCACTCTCAACCTGTATGGCAGTTGTTGGTGGTTTGGTATTATCAATGTCAGCGACATTTGCCAAAGAAGGGGATAAAGTAAAACCTCAGGTTCTATTTCATTTTGGTCGCATAGTGTCATTCTTTGTTCTTGGTGGTGTCATTGGAGTAATTGGATCTGCCTTTACATTAAATACAGCAGGCACTTTCATTTTAGGGGTAATTATTGCCATCGTAATGTTTGTGCTCGGTATCAATCTCTTGGATGTATTTCCGTGGGCCAAACGATTACAACCATCAATGCCAAAATTCCTATCAAAGTATGCTCTCGGTGTCTCAAAATTAAACCATACACTAACACCGCTTCTTGTTGGTATGGCAACATTCTTTTTGCCATGTGGTTTCACTCAATCAATGCAATTGTATACACTCACAACAGGAAGTTTCTTCAAAGGTGGACTTACAATGATGACATTTGCCCTCGGAACTTTGCCTATCCTAGCTCTTGTTAGTTTCAGCTCGTTTAGTATCAAGAATAGTTCAAAATCTGGTATCTTCTTCAAGACAGCAGGACTGATTGTCATTATGTTTGCCTTGTTTAATCTCATTAACAGCTTGGTCGTTATTGGCTCCATACCGCCAGTATTTAATTTCTAACTTAAAAATATATGAAAACAGCGTTATCTATTATTTTTGCAGGTATCCTCATAGGTGGTGCAATTATGCTCTCTCATAGTGGCTCATCTAGTGCTTCAAACAGCACTGCAAATGCAAACAATGTAAGTGTGGTTGATGGAAAACAAATCGTTACCATAGATGCAAAAGGAGGTTATCAACCAGAAAAAAGTTTAGCAAAAGCAGGAATGCCAACCATTATTCGTTTTGTTACCAATGGAGCGTTTGACTGTTCTTCCTCAATTCGTATTCCGAGTATGGGAATATTTAAAACCTTACCCCAAACTGGAAATACCGATATTGATATAGGAACTCCACAGGTTACAACTCTAAATGGCACCTGTGGCATGGGAATGTATCGATTTGAAGTTGATTTTCAGGGATAGATCAATCGTAAAATTGTAAGATAAAAAATAGCACATTAAATGGCGAAGCCCGAAAGGACCTCGCCATTTAATGTTTACTATTCTATTAACTCCAAATTCCAAGTGAGAACTGATATAGAGCATAATCAGCATCTCCTTGCGTTAAATCATCGAGTTCACTTAAACGAAGTTCTCGTTCGTGATCTTCAAAAACGTTTTGGTATATCAAGGCAGTTAATTTTGCTCTCTGATTTGGAGTTATCATAGGCGTATCTCCTAGATATTTAGAAGGCCAATAGATATTTCTTGGACCATCTGCACTAGCTGTTGTGTTCATAATTTTTTATATTAGGTTAATAATTTATCTTACTGACATGAGTTTCTGAATAAGCTGACTACACTGGAATTTACTGAAATACGGTGAAGATATTTGTTCCATATATTGTTCTTTCTTGTCTTCATCACAATTTTCAATTAATTTCTTTGCAAAAT
>CAIOOC010000929.1 GCA_903859795.1 uncultured Bacteroidia bacterium | reverse complement strand
ATTCTTTATTAAATAATCGCAGACACATTGAAATTCCGGCAGCGTTATATGCAAATCCCTTCAATTGCGGGTGTATAACCAACAAGATTGATGTTGTTGTACTCGGTGCCCTTGAAATCGACGTCGATTTTAATGTGAACGTAATTACCGGTTCTGAAGGATATGTCCGCGGAGCCTCCGGTGGGCACTCCGACACCGCTTCCGGGGCAAAGCTGACAGTTGTAGTTTGCCCGTCATTTCGTGGCAGAATCCCAATTATTAAAAAGCGGGTTCATACAATTGTTACACCCGGAGAAACGGTTCACGTTGTGGTAACTGAGCGTGGAATCTGTGTTAATCCGGCTTTTAAAGAGCTTGAAGAGAACCTTCGGAGGGCAGGTCTAAACGTCAAGGATATTCACGATTTGGAAATTGAAGTAGATAAAATAACCGGAATTCCCGGCCCTCTCGAATATACTGATAAGATTGTTGGAATTGTAGAATACCGGGACGGGACCATTATTGATGTGATACATCAGCTCAGGGAAAGATAATATAGGCTATCAGGCTGTAGGCTTTTAGACTATTAGCTTTTAGCGATTATGAAATTTTGAATCAGATTGCCTAATAACCTATCAGCCTAATAATCTAACAGTCTTAAAAAAATAACTATCGAACCACTTGAATCCATATTGGAAGCCCGTGAACAGCGTGCCTATCTTAAGAGACAGATTGCACTCAGAGGCTTTCCATCACTTAGTTTAACCCTCAATATCCCGGGATTTCCCAAAAGTAATACAGTTGTTAACGCTTTTTTTGAATATTGTCTTCGCGATTTTGGTTATTTCATGAAGGCTAATTTGGTCAGTTTGATTGATAAGGATGCGATAAAAGGGTGCGATGCTGCAGGTGATTTTTACATTGTTCCATTTTCTCAAGGGATTTTATCATTGCAATCCATTAAACAATATTGTGAAGAGTTTGAACAAAGCCATACGCTTGGACGGTTTGTTGACGCCGATTTGAATGGTTTGGATGGGGTTAGTGTATCATCGGGCAAATCAAAAATCTGCTTTTTCTGTCTTGAAAGACCGGCAATCGATTGCCGAAGAGAGCAGGTTCATGAACCTGAGGAGTTGAGATCCTTTATGTTTCCAAAAATGGAGTCATTCAACCTGCAAAAGCGTCAGGATGAATTCGTCAGGAAGCTTTCCTCCTTTGCTTTACAGGCGATACTCGTTGAAATTTCGCTTACTCCAAAGCCTGGACTTGTGGACAGGTTCAGTAACGGAAGTCATCTGGATATGAATTTCAGGACCTTTTTATATTCATCATCAGCGATAATGCCATGGTTTAGTGAGTTGGTTCTGGTGGGCATTGCCTTTGATAAATCAGAACTGACGCTTGCGCTTCCCTTAATCCGGAAGATCGGATTGAAAATGGAAAGTGCCATGAATGATGCTACCGGAAATATAAATACTCAAAAGGGGATAATTTTTCTTTTGGGAATTTCACTCTTTGCCTGTGGTACATTGTTTAGCCGGAATATAAAGTTTAAGATTGAAGATTTCAGGGAATTTGTTCGGTCTTGTTGCAAGGATATTGTGTCGAATGAACTTAATAATCAGTTGTTTTTGGAGAAAAGTCATGGCGCCGATATATTCCGTTTATATGGAATCAGCGGAGCCAGGGGAGAGGTTGAGAGTGGCTTTGCAACTGTTTTTGATTATGGGTTGCCGCAATTGGCTGAGATTGACCAAATCAATGACGAGGCTCTGATGAAATGCTTTATAGCTATAGCGGCTAATAATCAGGATACAAACATCCTTTACCGAACCAACCCTGAAGTGCTGGAGAATTTTCAGAAGCTCTGTAAATCAGCTCTTGAGGATTTTAGCGCTGCGAATTATTCATCTGTTATTGATTTCTGTAAAACGAACAATATTTCACCAGGTGGTTCTGCTGATTTGCTGGCTGTGACTATTTTTGTATGGTCTGTAATCAGGGCTGATTTATAAATTTAAAACTGTAGAGACGCGCAGCTGTGCCTCTCTACAGCGAATTTAAAATATTATATAACAAATAATTACAATTATTAAATGACGTTTGAAGATACCGATTTCAGGCAGGAGACCCTGGATGCTGAAAATCCATATGATATCAAATTAGTAAAAGATTTTTTATCAGCTCAGGGGTTTGATTTCGATCAGTCGGAAGTTGAATGTACAATGATAGTGTATAATCTGAAGGGAGATATTGTTGGAACAGGTTCGCATAAAGGGAGGATTTTAAAATATGTCGTTGTTGCTCCCCGGTTCAGAGATACCACAGCTTTTGCTTTGATTGTGACCTACCTGACTGAAAAACTCCTGAAGATTTATAAACATACGTTTGTTTTTACCAGGCCCGAGAATTCGGTGCGCTTTACAGGGTTAGGGTTTACTGAAATAGCGAGGGCTGAGCCGCTCTATGCATTATTGGAGTTTGGCTTTGAATCTGTCTATACCTATCAGGATTACCTGAAAACAGTAAAGGTTTCGACTAATTCGGATGCAGTTGCTGCCATGGTAGTAAATTGCAATCCTTTTACAAACGGGCATAAATTTTTGATTGAAAAGGCAGCAGCAGAAAATGTGGTGTTGTATTTATTTGTGGTTGAGGAAGATCTCTCAGTATTTCCGTTTTTGGTAAGGTGGGAGTTGATCCGTAAGGGAATCAGTCATCTACCCAATGTGGTTATGGTTCGTGGAGGAATGTACATTGTGTCAGGCTCGATTTTCCCGGCCTACTTTTTAAAAAATGAGATGGTGAGCGACGTGATGCAAAAACAGGCTGAGCTCGATGTACGGATTTTTGCCAATTATGTGGTCCCTGTTTTAGGTATAAAAAAACGGTATATTGGAACTGAAAATTACTGTATGACAACACAGGCTTATAATCTTGCGATGAAGGCTATTTTGCCGGAATCGGGTGTTGAAGTTCTTGAGGTTACCAGAATTGCGATTGGCACCGGGATTGATAATTTGCCGGATTTTATCAGTGCATCTAAAGTCAGAGAGGCAATAAAAGCGGATAAACTTTCCGAAATTATTGATTTTCTGCCTGATTCAACCCGTGAGTTTCTATTCTCTGACGCTTCGTTGGCGATCAGGGAAAAGATCAGGGCGGGGAAAGGAAGGCACTAACCAGGATAAATTGCAACCATCGTCGGGCACAAAACCTTATTCATGTTTAAATTTGATCCGGAAAATTTCAGATTGAAATGTAATTGATTTTGAATATTTAAAAGTTTTAAATGGGATTGAATGCAAAGATATTTTATACAACTCTCATATGATGGTACAGCGTATCACGGGTGGCAGATTCAGCCAAATGGAATATCTGTACAGCAGACCCTTGAAAAAGCCTTGTCTGTAGTTGCCCGCGAAGACGTTTCAGTAACAGGTGCCGGTCGCACTGACACCGGCGTTCATGCTTCGTTTTTCGTTGCCCATTTCGATACTGAGAACCAGAGTCTTGACAACGAAAAGATAATTCACAATCTGAACTCGCTCTTACCGTATGATATTGATATTCAGAATATTTTCAAGGTGTATCCTGAAGCTCATGCCCGTTTTGATGCAATTAGCCGCACCTATAAATATTATATTGTCAAAACTAAGGATCCTTTTCTAAGACATTATGCTGCCAAAGAGGCCAGGGTACCCGATTTGGAAAAGATGAATGAGGCCGCCAAGCTCTTGTTTAATTATATTGACTTTACGAGTTTCAGCAAACTTGGAACAGACGTAAAAACAAATAATTGTAAAATTGAGCTGGCTCAGTGGGTTGATGAAGGAAACAGGTATGTATTTACAATCAGGGCGGATCGTTTCCTGCGTAACATGGTCAGAGCAATAGTTGGCACTTTGCTGGAGGTTGGGTTTGGAAAATACAAAATCGAAGATTTCTGCGGGGTCATTGAAGCCAAAGATCGTCGCGCAGCAGGGGTAAGTGTTCCGGCAAAGGGTTTGTTTCTGGTAGATATTGGGTATCCAGAGGCACTTTCGTTGGGACTTATAAAACCATCACGCATTAATCCTCTGTTTCAGGTATAAATTTTGGGAGGATTTAATTTTAATTACTCTTTATTCCAGATATCCCAGGCAGCAAGAGCTTGCAGATGAAGCATTTCCAGTCCGTTCTTTATAGTTGCACCACGTTTTTTACCCTGCTTTAAAAACTCTGTTATCTCCGGATTATAAACCAGGTCAAATAATAAATGTTTTGGGGTAATCCATTCAAAGGGAATTGCAGGACAACCATCAATATTAGGGAAAGTCCCTATGGGTGTGGTATTTACAATGATTTTGTAGCTTTCCATTACATCCTGATCGAGATCGTCGTAAGAGATCTCACCTTTTTCTTCAGGATTTCTTGAGACTAATATTGACTCAATCTTCAAATTATCCAGTGCCTTGACAACGGCCTTGGAGGCGCCTCCGGTACCCAGGACAAGTGCCTTGTTGTGATATTTTTGAAGTAATGGTTTGACAGATTCCTGGAAACCTTGAATATCCGTGTTGTAACCTCGCAACGAGACATTATTTCCAGACCGGTTAATTTTAACAGTATTTACTGCTTTAATCTGCGAGGCCGGTTGGTCAATGCCGTCAAGATAGGATATTATCAGCTCTTTAAAAGGTATCGTAATATTGAATCCTTCGAGATCTGGATGAGACTCAACGAGGTGTTGTAATTCAGTGATACTTGGGATTTCAAAATTCAGATATTCAGCATCTATACCCTCATTTGTAAATTTATCGGTAAAAAACTTCCTGGAAAATGAATGGGAAAGCGGAAAGCCGATTAATCCGAATTTACGTGTCATCTGGTTCGCCAAAATTCATTAATTATTGAAACTTATCGATCATTTTTATGATCCACCGCTTGGACTGCAAGGCAGGAAAGTCGAGGAGCATCTCGGTATGCATATGGTAATTCATCGTCAATGCTTTCGTGAGATAAGTTTTAGCAAGTTGAAGATTGCTGTTTTCAGCAAGATATCCTGACAGCTTGTAGAGTAACTGGGCATTTTCTGAAACTGCATTCTCAGCCTGGAACAAGGTCTGGATAGCAAGATCTGTCTGGTCATAATGGTAAAAAAAGTCTGCAAGTGAAATCCAGAAGTCAGGATTTGAATCCTCTATTTCAACAGATTTCCTAAGAGCGATAAGTGCATCCTCGTAATGATCAAGCGCTGCATTTACTTTCCCGAAGGCACTCCAGAAATCGGCACAACTATCGTCAAGTTTAATTGCCTTTTTCAAGAAAACAAGGCTTTCAGATAGGTTTTCCTCAACCATAAGAACCACTCCTGCACCATACCAGCCATCCGCATTATTCGAATCTAGCTGAATAGCCTGTTTGTAGTACTGATAGGATTTTGTATATTCTTCAAGCTGAAAATAACATTCGGCGATGTAGACCCTGGCATCCGAAGAGTTTTTGTCAAATCTCAGATAATCAAAGT
>CAIOOC010000928.1 GCA_903859795.1 uncultured Bacteroidia bacterium | reverse complement strand
GAGTGTGCGCAAAGCCGACTACGAAACCAGCAACCCCGAGCAAGCCATGGCTGACGGCGATGCCGCAACGCGAGGAAAACCAGAAATGTAAATGTTAGCAGATCCATTACCAGCAATGACTTAATATACACATCCAGCTGGTACCTGTGATAACCAAATGCCGTTTGTGCAATTACCCCGATGATAATGGTGCAGCATAAAATTAGAGCAATCGAAGCAACCATTGCCACCAATTTTGAGACAAACAACATCGAGGTTTGGACAGGAGTGGCATCCTGCATCTCGTTGAATTTCGAATCCCTCTCTTTCCAGACCAGGACACCGGTATAAAAAGTGATAATGGCAATCAGAAATAAATAAAACGAACCCTGAATTGATGTGATTACATCATAGGTTACCGGATACTGATCGGTGCCATATCTCCCTGTAAAACTGGTTAGTGAAGATACCAGGTTGATCATCCCGATTAAGACAATAATAATAAACGTAGGATTCCGGATAACGGCCCTGGTCTCAAAACGGATTAAATACCACAAACCTGAAAACGAGAACTTACCTGCATTTAACATAGAAAAGTTGGGTGAGGAAGTTGTCTGAACTGGTTGTTCAGGTTCCTCTTTCTTCTCTTTTTTGGCTTTTTGGCTTTTTGTTGTGAATGAAAATTTAAAATATCCTCCAACCAGAATCAGTGAGCCTAAACCAATCCATATCAAACGATTAAATAAAAATGCCCCAAATAATGGTACTGCATGCAGATTCTTTTCATCAACAGTCATGTATTTGGAAATTATATTTAACGGGCGAAAACCAAACGGATCTAAAATATTGGCCAGCCACTCCTTTTGGAGATCGCGTGTGAACCCTGCTGAAACGACATAAAACACCAGAATAAGCATCGCCCCGACAAACGAAACGGTATTGCTTCTGAAGATTATAGCCAGCACATACAAAAATACCGCGGCAATAATAGTGTTTGGTATCCCAAAACATAATAATCCCTGCAAATGCCCGCTCCAAATAATATCTCCGAATCTTTCTGGTTGAGCCCACGGCATCAAGGGTCCAATTAAGGCACCTATCGAAACGCCCAGCAGAGGTAAAACGGCAATAGTCGTCGCACCAATAAATTTCCCGAAATAGTAATCCCGCTTTTTTATCGGTGAAGAGAATACAAACTGGTACATCCCGTGAGCAAAGTCGCGGTTGGCCGAGGCATTCATAAAAGCCGTTGTCATCAACAAACAAACCAGCGACATTACACCATAATAGGTTTGGATAACATATGGCGCATTTTTATGCACACTTCCAACACCCCCGCCAATAGTGACATTGTCGGACGAAACAGCACCCATCACCAGCATCGTGTTGATGAATAAAAAGATCCAGGTCATTGGCGAACTAAGCCATAACTTCCATTCGTGTCTGATAAATTTCCACATGATAGTTCAGTTAAACCAGTTCATTCAGTTTGGCAAAAAATACATCCTCGAGGTTTTCTTCGGCTTTTGTGAAGCTGTTGTCTGGATCATTAGCCGAGAAAGCGTGAATCAATGGTTTTCCCCCCACCAATTTACTCGAAATAATCTTGTAGTCCTTTTGGAACTGAGGCAATTCAGCTTTTTCGACCCTGCGTTCCCAAACTTTACCTTTAATTTGAAGCAATGCATCATCGGTATCACCGCTAAACAACACTTTACCTTTATCGATAATTGCCATCTGTGTACAGAGTTCCTTAACGTCCTGTACAATATGGGTTGAGAGAATAATAATTATATTCTCGCCAATTTCACTGAGGATGTTATAAAAACGGTTTCGTTCTCCGGGATCAAGACCAGCCGTGGGTTCGTCAACAATGACAAGTTTGGGATCGCCGATTAAACATTGTGCAATGCCAAAACGTTGTCGCATACCGCCGCTGTAACTGCTCACTGCCTTTTTCCTGATATCAAATAAGTTTACTTTATTAAGCAAATAATTCACCATCTCCTTGCGTTCACCCTTGTTGGCAAAACCTTTGAGTAAAGCCAGATGATCGAGCAAATCGGTAGCTGAGGTGCGCGGATATACCCCAAATTCCTGCGGTAAATATCCCAACACCTCTCTGACAGCCGCCTTATCATTTAAAACATCCATTTCGCCCAGCATTGCTGAACCACTATCTGCATCCTGAAGCGTTGCCAGAATGCGCATTAAAGTCGATTTCCCCGCTCCGTTTGGTCCGAGTAAACCAAACATGCCTTTGTTAATCGTAAGAGATACATCGATCAATGCATGCACACCATTACCATACTGTTTGTTGAGGGACTCAATTTTTAATTCCATATCGTTGGCTATTAAGGGTTAAGTAAGGGGAATTATTTGTTTTTGTATTCATCCTTAATTAGAAATCAAATCTCAAATTAACCCAGAGGTTGTTTAAAATCAGATTTTTAATCCCGGCAGGGATTATATAATTCAAACCGTTTAAATCATCTAATAAGAAATTCGGCTTTAATGTTGGAGTTTCACAACTCCCGGTCAATTAACAAATATAAATGAATTTAATATATTTTGCATTCAAACTATTTGGTTGCCTTTATCCGCAAAATTGTAAATGAAGCGGGTCCAAACTCATAATCAAAGTCCTTTGAAAACTCAGTATATTTAGCCGACTTTGGCGAGATTTTAAAGGGTTCTTCAAAAGAATTTTCATCCTTCAGGTTTGGGGCAGTCAATGTAATGACCTCACCACCCGAAGTCACATTGACGCTATTATTTATTTTGAGAGAGGTCAGCCACGGTTTTTCATCGGCGTTCACCACTTTAATAATCACCTCTCCACTTTTTTGGTCATATCCTGCCACTGCAAACTGATGTAACGGGCTAACTGCCTTGTACCTGATAATTTCTTTCCCATCGACCCATAGTAACATCTCCCCGGCAATTCTGACGATCTTTATCGAGTACCATTTGTTGGTTTCAACGGTAAAAGGGAGTTGCTCTGAAACAATTCCGACTGTGGTTCCACCCTCGATTTTTTCCATTGCAGTCTGGGTATTTCCCCATCCTCCTATATTAAAGAGGTAACCTTTTTTATTGTTTTCAGACATCCCAAAGTAGATAAGGAATCCTTCATTTCCACCTGTTTTACGGGCCTTCAACTCAAAGGTGTAATTCCCTGATTCGATTTGTTTTGAACAGATCAGACCAGTCATATTGGCATTGGAATGCTGGTTTACAATACTATCCGACATTGTCCATCCCTGGTCTTGTTGGATCCAGTCATTGATCCCGGGTTTAAATGTCTTGCCGTCAGCTCCTGTTATTATAAAATCCTTAAACTCACTCTGAGTACTCCAGGTCCCCACACCAAGCTGTCCGTCAGCATCAAGGGGAAGGGGTTTGTCAGGACGTGGCGTAATGTCAGTCTGGAGATTATAGGTTGGCTTATTATCAGAGACCATCTTCTGAACATAATAAGAGCTTCGACCCACTACCTTCATATTGTCGATCCAGATCAGGTTTACAGGCCAGGTTCGGTCACTGCGGTTTTCGAAAAGAGGGGCGTATGAGGCCATTGTCACCAGGTCACTGTTCCGTTCCATTCCAGTAATAAAGGCGGCTTCACTCAAGGCCGCCAGCATATTCCCGCCGCCAACACCCTGATTGCAGGCATACTCACCAACATAAATTTTATGCTCCCCACGAGGTTGTTTATCGAAAATTGTTGAATTTTTAAAAAAGTAGTCCGGCGCCACATACCAGTGAGGATCGATCATATCCGTTTTGGCGACTTTCTTAACTTCGTTTCCCAACCCATGATTTGAAATAAGGGTAAGCTGCGGATATTTTGATTTGATTGCTTTATAAAACAGGTCAAATCGGGCATTATAAACCGGTCCCCCGTTTTCATTCCCGATCTCAATGAATTGTAGAGGGAAAGGTGCCGGGTGTCCGGCCGCAGCTCGCCTGGCACCCCATGGTGTGGAAGGATCGCCGATCGCATATTCAATGGCATCAAGCACATCATCAATATAATACTGCACGTCGCTCTCCTTACAGGCATCCCCTACGCGCGCCTGGCAGCCAAGACCAACATTGCATACGAACATCGCTTTGGCTCCGATGTCTTCGCAAAACTGAAGGTGTTCATAATAGCCATAACCATACGTATTGCGATATCCCCAGGTACTGTATTCGCCGCTTCGGGTCATCGGATCACCAAGGGTTTTCTTCCATTCAAACCTGTTGCCCAGGGTAATTCCTTCAACAACGCACCCCCCGGGCCAGCGGACAAATCCCGGATGGAGGCCAACCAGCATTTCAGCAACATCCGGCCTCATACCATTCGGTCTGCCTTTAAATGTTTTTTCAGGAAACAATGAAACATAGTCTACCCAGACAGTACCATTTCCCTTGAAACATAAGGCAAGTTTGGCCTTGGAATCGGTCTGGTCCGGACCTATCACCAGTTTATATTCCTGCCAGCCGGAGCCTTCTTTCAGTGTTACCGGGAGTTCAGCAAGTGAATTGCCCGAGGAGGAAATCAGGCAGACCTTAAGTTTCCCCTTATAATTTGAAGCGCGCATAAAGAATCGCAAAATATACCGTTCACCCTGCTTTAGCCCCATACCCCAGAACCCGCTGTTAATCAGCATAACATGTTCTGCTGACTGCGGAATTGTAACTTCCAGAGAATTAGGTGCTGAAACATTCAGCGGATTGCTTTTAGTAAGTTTCATCCGGGCCTTAGCTTTCCCGTCAGATTCTATTGACCACCCTGGTATTGCCTCTTCACTCCACCTGAAGCCATCGGTGTATACAGCTCCCGAAAGATGATTCTTAAGTGGTGCCGGGTATAGCTTATTCCCCTTTGTGCTGTATCCGGCCGGAAACTCTTTTTCCTCAAAACCTCGGTTTTGCACGAGTTCTGCGTAAAGACCGCCCTCACCGGCATGGTTAATCTCTTCGAAGAAAACTCCGTACATATTGGGAGATACATCGGCTCCTTTCTTAGCTATGTCGACAACAATCCGGCCGTCTCTCTGGGGTTTGGGAGTACAGGAAAGAAGCAAAAATGAGGCAAATAATATGATCTTGCAAATCTTTTTCATACCGGTTAAGTTTTGGGTTTAACGCGTTAATCAGACAGGGAACTAAATTGCAGGTTATTTAAGGATGCAAATAAGAATAGCTAAATGCACTATATCCTTATGAAAACCTTACAAAAGAATCAGAAATAAAAAAATGCCACTAAATACCAAAACACCAAATTACACCAAAATTAAGTACCCAAAGTAGGCTTTTGGTGCCTTTTTGGTGACTTGGTGACTTGGTGGCAGAAAAGTATTGTTCATAGATTCAGGCAGTAAATGGATAATTTCCATTTGAATGCCTAGATCGGCACAGACCAGACAAATATCCCCAAAAGCAGCACAGCAGCCCCACAAACTACAATCAAAACTGCATTAAGCTTATTGATTTCCAAAGGAGTTGGATTATTGCTTTCTGAAAAAGCTTCACGCAGGACATAAAAATAGTAGTAGATTCCGATGACAGCCATTAAAACTGCGAAAATAGAGATCGCGAGGTAACCCTGACTGATCGATAAAATAAATACCCGGTATTTTGCGAGGAAGCCGGCAGTAGGAGGAAGACCGGCGAGGGACATCAAAAGAATGGTCATAAAAACCGCCATCCAGGGTTTTTGTTTGTACATTCCGCGGAAAATGGAAAGCTCCTCAAGCCCCTGCGACGCCCGCTTCATATGGATAAAGATGATGAAAAGCGGAACAGTTGCAAGCGAATAAACAAATGTGTAATAAAGAAGTACAGAGGCAGATGAGTCATGCTGCGAAAGCATCGCAAGCATCATAAAACCGGTGTGAACAATTGCCGAATATGCAAGAAGTCGTTTAAAATTCGTTTGCCGTAAGGCAGCAAGGTTTCCTACAAGCAACGAAAGCATTGTCATTACCCATAAGGTCTTTTCAAGCGGTGCGGGAAGCGGTAGCAATCCCATTCCAAGTAAACGGTAAAATGCCGCAAAACCCGCCGTCTTGACAACTGTTGCCATAAAAGCGGTAACGAGTGTCGGAGACCCTTCGTACACATCAGGACTCCAGAAATGGAACGGTGCGACTGCCACTTTAAAAGCTACACCGATTAAAATAAACAGGAGTCCCACCATCAACATTGGAGGGAGATGCCCATGAAATTGTGCAATAAAGGTTTTGATCTCCGGAAGGTAGAAAGTAGCAGATGCGCCATAAACCAGTGCGATTCCAAAAAGGAAAAATGTAGTGGCAAAAGAACCGAGCAAAAAATACTTAAACGACGCTTCATTTGATCTGAAGGAGGATTTCTTCCCTCCGGCAAGAATATACAACGGGATTGAAAGAATCTCGATTCCAAGGAAAAGCATGATTAGGTTCGAAAAGGATGTCATCAGGAAAGCTCCCGTAAGGGCAAAAATCATCAATGCATATTGCTCTGCCACATGATGTTCCATCCGTTCGTAATAATTGATCCCAAAAAGAAATATCAGGATTGTGATAATCAGCATCGATACATTGAATGCGATTGAAAAATTATCGATGATCATCATATCGTGAAAATACTTTGATCCAAGGTTCCAGTCTTTAACTGAAAGGACCAGAGTCGCCACCAACCCCACGATAGCAACCGGCGCCAGGATTGCTTTGTTGTTTACAAAGCCCAGATACAGGACTAAGATCCCAAAAACTGTTAATAAGATTAATGCGCTCATTGGCTATCTAAATTCAATTGTTTCTAAAAGATTTGGTTAACGTGTTAACAAAGAAATGACCTCATTTGCTGGAATCAAAAGCTTCTGCATGGAAGTTACTGACGCTTCAACCAGATTCAGGATTGGTTGCGGATAAACTCCAAGAATAAAGATGATTGCAATTAACGGAACAAGTATAAAATAGTCCAGAGCCCTGATATCCTTTATTTTCACAAAATTCGGATTTGGTTCTCCAAGCATAATACGCTGATAGGCATAAAGCATGTAAATGGCACCAAGAATCATCGTGGTTCCGCCAAAAACCGCTATCCAAATTGACTGTTTTGCAAGCCCGGTAATGATTAAAAACTCTCCAACAAAACCTGAGGTTAACGGGAGAGCTATTGAACCAAGGACAACCATGAGTAAAAGGATGGCCATATTGGGAGCGACATGTTTCAGGCCACCCATTTGAGGCAATTCGAGCGTGCCCGTTCGTTCCTGGATCAGATGTACCAGGTAGAACAATGCAACAATAGTGACACCATGACTAATGACCTGGAATAGAAGTCCTTGAAGAGAATAGTAATTCAATGCAAAGATTGCGGCTGCCATAAGTGAGATGTGTGCCATTGATGAGAAGGCTATCAGCCTTTTGATATTGGTTTGTCTGAACGCAATCACCGATGCATAAACAACACCTGTCAGACACATAATGATTACTGTATTTTGCCAGTATAGAACTCCTTGCGGCACAATTGGAAACAGAAAACGCAAGGCTCCATAAATACCCATCTTTGTCATCACACCAGCCAGTATCATCACACCCTGCTTGGAAGCCATTGTATAAGTCGAAGGTTGCCAGGTATGAAACGGGAAAACAGGCATCTTTATTGCAAAAGCAATAAACAGAATCCAGAACAACCACGTTTGCGTGGCGGCGGGGATATGAAGCTGATTAAATGCTGAAAAATCAGTGGTGTGCAACCCGGGAGTCAGTGTAAACAAATAAATAATTCCGAATAAAAGGAATAAACTGCCTGTTAAAGTATAGATGAAGAATTTTAAAGTAACGGCTCTGCGGTTTTCGCCTCCCCAAAGGAGTAAAATAAAATAGACAGGAATCAGCGTTAGCTCCCAGAAAATATAAAAAAGGAAGGCATTCTGCGCCAAAAAGACACCTATCAGTGATGACTGGGTAAAAAGAATCAGGAAATTTAGAACCGGAATCTGAACATGTGAACGGGTAAATCCGGAAAGTATAATGAAAGGGAAAAGCAAATTTGTTAATAGCAGCATGATAAGGCTTATCCCGTCGTAACCAAGGGTAAATTGTGTCCCCATAAAATGGGTTGAGCTGATCGTATAGGTAGTAGCAGGGACCGAAATAATCAGTCCAAGTGTGAGGAGTAAATTTGCTATCGCCGAAGTTAAAGCAACTATTCTAACGGTTGCCGGATTCCTGAGAAGCAGTAGAAAAAAACCCGTGATAATGGGTAATAAGAGTATAATTATCAATATCATAGGATCAGACAATTAAAATAAAGATGATGAATAGAAGTATTCCGGCAACCATGGCAAAAAAGTAAAAACTCATAATACCCTGTTGCAGCTTACGTACCTGATTTCCAAGTTTAGAGGTTAGTATTCCGATTTCGTCAATCAGTGGGTCAAGTATCCTGGCCTCAATCTGGTTAAAGAAAAAGTCAGAAAGAATGCCGAATGGCTTTTCAAATAATACTGCATAGATTTCGTCGATATAGAACTTGTTTGCCACAATTTTGCCAAACAGAGATAATGATTCTTTTTCTGCTGCCGGAATAATCCCCTTTTTCACATAAGTCCTGTAAGCCACCAAAATTATCAGGCCTAACAGTATCAGTGACGTAACAATCAGACCGATTTCAGTTGAACTGCTTAATTCTTCCGTAACTTTGGAAATTATCGTTTTGTGCAAAAATTCACTGAAGCCCGATTCACCGCCAAAAAGCGAGGGGATATTCAGGAATCCTCCAAAGACAGACAGAATGCTTAAAATGATCAACGGAACAGTCATCACCCGGGGAGATTCATGTGGATGGGCATTGCTGAGGCGCTGGTTCACAAAGAAAACCAGGTACAATAACCGGAACATATAAAAACAGGTGATCAGGGCCCCTCCAAGGGCCAGGATATAGAGTAACGGGCTATTTTCAAACGCGTGGGTAAGTATCTGATCTTTGCTGAAAAATCCCGAGAAAGGAGGAATTCCGCTTATTGCAAGTGTTGCGGCCAGGAAGGTGATGTAAGTAACCGGCATCTTTTTCCGGAGACCACCCATTTTTCGGATATCCTGTTCCCCGCCCATCGCGTGGATAATGCTTCCCGCTCCAAGAAAGAGCAATGCCTTGAAAAAAGCGTGAGTTGTCAGATGAAAAACAGCCGTTGAATATGCCCCAAGCCCAAGTGCGAGAAACATGTATCCAAGTTGTGAAACGGTTGAGTAAGCCAGAACCTTTTTAATATCATTCTGCCTTAACCCTGTCACTGCAGCCATTATTGCCGTTGCCAACCCCAGGACAATCATAATATTCATCGTTATGGGTGCAAGATTGTAGAGAATGCCTGAACGGGCAATCATATAAATTCCGGCAGTGACCATCGTAGCTGCATGGATCAATGCAGATACAGGGGTAGGTCCGGCCATCGCATCAGGCAACCAGGTATATAGTGGGATTTGAGCACTTTTCCCGACCGCTCCGACGAGCAACAAAATAGTAATCAGCGTAATTACAGGGGCTCCTGCCTGCATTCCCGCGGCCTGCGAAAACACTTCGGTAAAACTTACAGATTTAAATGTGAAAAAAAGAAGGATGATTCCAAGTATAAAACCCAGATCACCAATCCTGTTCATCACAAAGGCTTTGCGTGCAGCATAATTATATTCTGGATTTTTGAACCAGAAGCCGATAAGCAGGTAAGAACAGAAACCAACACCCTCCCAACCAATAAACAATATCAGGT
>CAIOOC010000927.1 GCA_903859795.1 uncultured Bacteroidia bacterium | reverse complement strand
GCTTTAACAGAAACAGCAGACTATATCGATGAGAAAATGAACGATGTATACTCCCTTAGCTCAAGAAGTGAAATTTTAATTTATGCAGCCTCAAAATGCGCTACTACAGGTTTACATTTAGAATTTGGCGTTTATTCCGGTCAAACAATCAACCTGATTTCTAAAACCTTTAATTCAGAAGTAATATATGGTTTTGATTCATTTCAAGGTTTACCTGAAGATTGGAGAGATGGATTTCCATCCGGAATATTTAAATTGAATATTGTGCCCAAAGTAAACAAGAATGTCCAATTAGTTAAAGGTTTGTTTAATGAAACACTTCCAAAATTTATTGAAGCTAATCCGGGAAATATTGCATTTATGCATATTGACTGTGATCTTTACTCTTCCACTAAAATAATTTTTGATCTTCTTCAAAATAAGATCAGTAAAGGCACCGTAATTGTATTTGATGAATATTTCAATTATCCTGGCTGGAAAATGGGAGAATTTAAGGCGTTTCAGGAATTTGTTGATAAAAATAATATACGATATAAATACTTAACATATAACAAAGCACATGAACAAGTTGCAGTAATAATTGAGTAATGGAATATAACTATCTGATAGTAGGATCAGGCTTATATGGTGCTGTTTTCGCGCATGAGATGACTAAAATCGGGCGAAAATGTCTTGTTATTGATAAACGGACTCATATTGGAGGAAACGTCTTTACCGAAAATATAGAAGGGATAAATGTGCATCGTTATGGTGCGCATATTTTTCATACCAGCAATAAACTAATTTGGGATTATGTTAATTCTTTTGTTGAATTCAATCGGTTTACAAATTCACCAATTGCCAATTATAAAGGAGAACTATATAATCTGCCCTTTAATATGAATACCTTTTACCAACTATGGAAGGTTAAAACACCGGAAGAAGCCAGGGGGAAAATTAAAGAGCAATGTGAGAAATATGCCCATATATTACATCCCAAAAACCTGGAAGAGCAAGCTTTGGTTTTAGGGGGAGAAGACATCTATGAAAAACTGATAAAAGGATATACCGAGAAACAATGGGGCAGACCGGCAAATCAAATACCTGCTTTCATTATAAAACGACTCCCATTCAGGTTTACTTTCGACAATAACTATTTCAATGACACTTATCAGGGTATACCCATTGGCGGCTACACTAAGTTGATTGAAAAACTTTTGGCTGGCATTGAAGTCCGGACTGGAATTAATTACTTTGACCAAAGAAATACCTTCGATAATCTATCAGAAAAAGTAGTATTTACAGGAAAGATAGATGAGTTTTTTGCATATAGCTATGGCAAACTTGAATACAGAAGTCTATACTTCGAACATCAACTTTTGGATATTCAGGATTTCCAGGGTAATGCTGTGATAAACTATACAGACAGCCAAACACCTTATACCAGAATCCTGGAACATAAGCATTTTGAATTTGGGACACAAGAAAAAACATATATTACCAGAGAGTATCCACACGAATATTCAATAGATAATGAACCATATTATCCAATAAATGACGAACTAAATCAAAATATTTTAAAAAAATATCAGAAGTTGAAACATACATTTCCAAAAGTAATTTTTGGTGGCCGATTAGCCGAATACAAATATTATGACATGCACCAAGTCATAGCTAATGCTTTGGAAAAAGCAAAAAAAGAAAGATATGAGTGAAATTAAAATACTAATCGCAGCCCATAAAAACTCACAGTTTCCTAAGAACGAGATTTATTTACCCATACAAGTTGGTTGTAAAACATCCAATGAAAAGTTAAATATTCAAGGGGACGATGAAGGCGAAAATATATCACAAAAAAACCCAAACTATTGTGAATTAACGGCACTCTATTGGGCATGGAAAAACCTGAATGCAGATTATATAGGGTTATGCCATTACCGAAGATATTTTAATTTTAAAACTAAATATTTTTGGCATGGTAATCAAACTATAGTGCAATTTAAAAATATTGATAATTATACACCATCAAAAGAACGGCTAATAAAAATATTGGGTAAATATGATATTATTTTGGCGGAACCAAAAACCTTTCCTCATTCTCTGGAATTAGATTATAAAATGGAATGCATCTCTGAAGATTTTGAAATTCTAACTAAAATATTAAAAACCAGCTATCCTTCATATTATATACCATGGATTGAAAAAATGAAATTCAACAACAAATTGAATCATTACAATATGTTCATTTGCAAGGCTGAAATTTTTCAAGACTATTGTAAATGGTTATTTTCCGTACTAAGTGAATGTGAAAAAGAGATAAAATTATCTCCTTATGTTTACCAACAAAGAGTGTTCGGATTCTTGTCCGAGCGGTTATTACTTGTTTATTGTTATAAAAACAACCTGAAAACGAAGCATTATCCAATTATTTTCATTGACGAGAGCACAAATAATAAGTTAAAATATACGTTTATTAAGAACGTTTTCAAAAATGTTGTATTTTATTTAAGGACTCCGGAATTAATCATAAGGAATCTTAAAAGCATCCTTAAAAAAATTAATTAAGAGTATATCTTCCACAAATTCACTAAAATAAAAATGGGAAAAACATTAACATATTATGGCTATTCGAGATCTGAACTTTTAGAATTTGTTCCTCCTGATTCTAAAAAAATTCTTGATATAGGTTGTGGGGAAGGACTTTTTATAAAAGCCATTAAAGAAATTACTAAGGTAGAAACATGGGGTTTGGAATTGATGCCGGAAATTGCTGAAAAAGCCAAATTAAATGTAGATAAACTGCTAATTGGACGGGTTGAGGACTTGCAGAATTCAATTCCTGATTCGTATTTTGATTGTATATTTTTTAATGATGTATTGGAGCACCTCTTAGAACCTACCGATGTATTAAAGATGGTTAAATCAAAATTATCTAAGGAAGGAATAATCATTGCTTCAATTCCTAATGTGAGGTATCTCCCTAATCTTTATGAACTAATAATTAAAAGAGATTGGGAATATAAGGAATCAGGCATTTTAGATTCAACACATCTTCGCTTTTTCACACAAATAAGCATGAAAAGGATGTTTGAAAATGCAGGTTATAAATTGATCAGGCAACAGGGGATAAATAGCTTTTTAAACCCAATTAAATTTTATTTGTTCAACCTTTTAACTTTTAAAATTTTTTCGGATTCAAAATATATGCAATTTGTATGCATCGCTAAGCCATTTTGATGAGAAAAATCAACAATTAGATTTCCTGAAACTATAATATTTAGAACTACATCATTTAATAGATTTACATAAAATTAGAAAAGTGTCAGAAAGTTCAATTTTAGCAAACAACCATAAAATATCAGTTGCACTTACAACTTATAATGGTCAGGACTACATTAAAGAACAGCTTTATTCAATAATAAATCAGTCATTATCTCCTTATGAAATAATAATTTGTGATGATAATTCTACCGATGAAACATTAACTATTGTTGAAACCATTGCGAAATCACATACACAGATTAAAATATATCCCAACAAAGCTAACCTTGGAATAAATTTGAATTTTCAAAAGGCAATTTCATTATGCACAGGCGATTATATTGCTTTATCTGATCAGGATGATATATGGAGACCGGCAAAGCTGATGACCCAATTAGCCTCCTTATTGGTATTTAAGGATAACAATGATAAAGGGCTATTATCCTTACACGATTTAAGTACTATTTCATCAACAGGAGATTTACAATTACAGTCTATTTATAAGAATCGAACTAAAAGCATACAACCCAGAAGTACATTACTCTTTGCCAATAATTATTGGGGATGTACTATGATGTTTAATAATGCGCTGAAAAATATAATCTTACCATTTCCTAAGGAAATCCATGCTCATGACCATTGGATCGCACTAAATGCCTATTGTTGCGGTCAAATCATTACAATCGAAGAACCGCTGATCCAATATAGAAGACACGATAAGAACATATCCCCGCTAGATTTTAGGCCACAACCCAGCCTGCTAATTAGAATTGCCCAATATTTCAATGGAATCTTCAAAAAAGATTATTATCAAAGCGAAATAAATCAGTTGAATGCCTTAAATGACAGGCACAAAAATAAAGTCAATCCAAACCGAAGAAAAAATATTCAATCAGTTATTAATCTGATCAATAAAATAAATTTCCTACGTAAAATTCAATTTACAATTTTATATCGGTTGAATAAATAAAGACCAACTAAAAATATTCTCAACAATCTTTTCCACAAAATAAGGCATAAATTTCAAAAATAAATGACCATTAAGGAGAATAGTGTGATGCGCCTAATAGTTCCATGGAAGCTCTTAATTATTATTTCAATAATTGTGATACCCTCCGTTTTACCGGCAGAACTATTTTCACCAATTCTTGTGCTAACTGGACTGTTCATGCTAATTTTAAATGGCGGAAAAATAAAAATCAGTTATTTAAAAATCGTCTTCCCATTACTTCTTATTCTATTGATAGGCTGTATAGGTTTGAGTAATCATTCCAATCGCCATATAATTCGTGATGTTACCTATGCCTTAACCCCAATTTCTTTATTATTCGCAGGATACTATTTTTCAGATAGCCGAATTACATTGCAAAAAATATTTAAAATAATCGTATTCATTAGCCTTATTTTTAGTCTAATTCATTTATTCCAATTTTTGGTAAATCCCTTACTACTTCTTGAAAAAATCGATATCATAAGACAAAAGATATTTAATCCCGCAGGAGAAATAATTATACTCTCCCTAATTTTAGGTTTACTGCAATATCGGTTAGGTTTTGACAATCTTTTCCCCCGATATATTCCCCGTTTTATTGGAATACCATTACTTTTATTATCGTTTGTACTGTCATTTTCCCGAGTTGGCTCAGTTATCGCAATCACTTTGTTTTTATCATTTATTGGATCCTCAATCAGAATTAACTGGAAATCAATTCTTAGTCTTGTAGTTTTGTCATTGAGTTTCATCTTTTTTATCCTTACTACCCCAGCTTATGAGACAGGAACTTTTAGAAGTAAAGTCTCACAATCAATTACAGAAATTGCTGTTTCTGACTATCAGGATATGTCAGACATCAATCAAAAATGGAGAGGATATGAGACTTATAGAGCATTGTTGAAATTCTCAAAAGAAGGAATTGCCGGAAAAATTCTTGGATCAGGATTTGGTTCAGTTGTAGATTTAGGTATAACAATTAAACTTGGCGATTCCTATCTTAGTGAAATTCCAATTTTCCATAACGGTTATGCCTATTTATTGGTTAAAACAGGTCTTTTTGGACTAGGATGTTACTTAATATTTTATTTCAGACTATTAAAATATTCATTCAAGTTCAAAAAAACAGGAAACACAGAATATGTTGTTTTAGCTCAGATATTGTTAGGCTTTACACTAAGTATGATATTGTCAATGTATGTTGTAGGCGGCATAGCTGAAATTCACAATTCCGAATTGCTTTTTCTCAGTGGCTTTGTTTTAGGCCGGTTGGAAATCATTTAATTAAAACAGCAATGATAAATATTCTCCTTCTAAACTGGAAAAGCTCTGAATTAGTAAGGAAAAATTTGAACAGATTGGTCCAATCCGAGTATCGAAATATCAGAGTAATTTTAATAAATAATTATTCAACTCAAACCGATCTTATTAATTTAAGAGAAATACATAGCTTCTATTCGCAAAAGCTCGAAATCTATCTTGTTGAAAATAATTCTAATTTGGGATATGCCGGGGGCAACAATAGTGGTCTAAACTTTTTATTAAATAACAATTTTACGGGTGACTTATTAATTTTAAATCCGGACATCCTTATTTCAAAAAATACAATTTATGAAATGAAGAGTGCTTTAATTACCGATGTTGGAATTGTTACTGTCCGAACGATGAATTTAAGCCATAAAATCCTTTTTGATGCAATAAGACTTAACGGCTTCATGCAATCATTTATAATAACAACGAAAGAAAGTATTGAATCAGATTATTCACAAGGAGCATGTCTGCTAATCAAAAGAGAAATAATAAATGAAATAGGTTTATTTGACGAACGATTCTTTCTCTACTGGGAGGAAGTTGATTTCTCGCTGCGAGTAAAAAGCCTTGGAATGAAACTAGTCGCAATAACTACAACTAGCGTAGTCAGGTTGAAAAATGAAGTAGTGCGACAACCTATGGCATTTTATTATTCGGTCAGAAATGCAAGATTGATTAAATCAAAGCATCCAGATCATTTTACCAGTATGCAATATCTTCTATATATTGTTTATATGACAGGACTCTCACTAAAATTTCTACCGAGAATAAAACTTTTTTATCGCGTAATTGGAAATATTTTAGCAGGAATTAGAGATTCGCAAGTTCACAAATACAGTGGGAAATAAAACACCAAAAAATAGCAACATATTGTGCGTATTTTACATTTTTCGTTAGGTCTGCCACCTTATAGAAGTGGTGGATTAACAAAATATGTCACTGATCTAATGGTTTCCCAAAGTGAATCCGGGGATGAGGTTTCATTGTTATACCCTGGTGACTATACCTTTTGGCGTGTACCAAAAGTTAAAATAATTAAAGATCAGAATTATAATGGGATATTAGTATATAAAATTGAAAACCCAATCATAGTACCTTTACGGCATGGTGTAAAAAATCCTCTTTCCATCACTTATCCCAAATATCGCTTAACATTAAAAGATTTAGAGATATTTTACGATCAAATTAGACCTGATTTGATGCATGTTCATACATTGATGGGATTGCCTGAGGAATTACTAAACTACCTTAAATATAAAGGGGTTAAAATTCTATTTACTACACATGACTACTATGGCTTATGTCTAAAGGTAAACTTTATCGATCAAAAAGGATTATTATGCGATTTGTCGGATAAAGAGAAATGTGCTATTTGTAATCGAAATTCACCTGACCAACTTTTCCTCCGGTTGCGAAATTCAAAATACTTACTAAAATACAAAAAAAGATTAGCCAGTAATGCCAGGAAATTGGAAGAACCAAAAACTAATTTACACGAAGAAATAATTCCGACCCAGAAAAAGATTGAAGAATATGGCAGTTTGCTTAGTCATTACAATCGACTGTTTGAACAAATTGATTTCTTTCACTTCAATAGTAATGTTACAAAAGAATGCTACGAAAAACACCTGACACCAAAAAAATCAAATATATTACCTATTTCAAATGCCAATATTTCAGATAACAGAAAAATCCGGTCAATCAACAAAAGTCTGATAAGAATAGGATATATTGGAAGTATGGCTACCTATAAAGGATATCCACTATTAAAAAGCGTATTGAATTTCTTAAATAAAAAGGGGATTAATAATTGGATTCTTCAGATTTGGGGAGGTAAACTTGGTAAAGAACCGCTTTGTGAATTTATTGAGTTTAAAGGTGAATTCACTTCCTCAGAATTGGAGCGCGTATTTGATCAAATAGATTTATTAATTGTACCTTCGATTTGGAAGGAAACATTCAGCTTTATTACCTTAGAAGCCCTCTCATTTGGCCTGCCAGTTTTAGTTTCTGAAAATGTTGGTGCCAAAGATATTGTCGAAACTTATGATCCATTTTTTGTCTTTCAACAGTCAAAAGAGGAACTGCAATTGAAGCTTGAAGCTATCCTAGGCGACCCAACGTTAATAGAGAATTTTAATAATAAAATATGCCAAGGCAGTTTTGATTATTCATTAAAGGGCCATGTTCTAAAGTTAAAAGAACTTTACATTAATACAATAAATGGAAAAAATATTTAATTTAAAACAAAGTTTCTTATTCACGCATAGCTATAGAACGCGATTGATATGGATTATAAAATCAATTAATGTCCATAATTTTAGTAAATGAATATTGCCATTGTCGGGACAAGGGGTATCCCAAACCAATATGGAGGATTTGAGCAATTTGCCGATATACTTTCTCAGGCTTTAGTTGCTAAGGGACATCAAATTACTGTCTATTGCTCTGCAAATCATCCTTATAAAGAACAGGAACTGAATGGAGTAAAACTAATTCATAAATATGACCCAGAGAATAAAATCGGTACTGTAGGACAATTTATTTATGATCTGCTTTGTATAACCGATGCCAAGAAAAGAGATTTTGATATCATCTACCTACTCGGATATACCAGTAGCTCAATTTGGCAACGTATCATTTACGGGGGAAAGGCAATAGTAGTCACAAATATGGATGGGCTAGAATGGAAAAGGAACAAATATTCAAGTCCCGTTAAGACTTTTCTTAAATATGCTGAAAAGCTGGCAGTAAAAAATAGTAAACATCTTGTTGCAGACTCTTTAGGAATTCAAGACTACTTAAAAACCAAATATAAAGTTGAATCAACATATATTCCATACGGAAGTTATTTATTTGACACTCCAAGCGAAAGTGAACTACTGAATTTTGATTTAAAACCCTTTGGGTACGATATACTCATTGCTCGCTTCGAACCAGAAAACAACATTGAACTCATATTAAGAGCATTTTCAATGTCCAAAACAAACCGCCAACTAGTATTACTTGGTGATCACAGTAGAACTGTATTTGGAAAGGAAATGTTTAAAAAATATGGCTCTGACAAGAAGATACGTTTTTTGGGAGCCATCTATGATCAAACGGTGTTGAATAATCTTAGGTATTATTCCAATTTATACTTTCACGGACATTCTGTTGGAGGAACAAATCCATCATTACTGGAAGCTATGGGATCCTCTGCATTAATAGCTTACCATAACAATGAATTTAATGAGGCAATTGTTGGTTCCGACGGATTTAAATTCTCAGATTCAGCGACACTAATGCACGTAATTAATAACATCGGAAAAAATAAATATCCTGAATGCATTAAGAATAATCTGCAAAAGATATCCACCATATATTCCTGGGAAAATATCTGCAATCGTTACGAAGAATATTTCATGAAAATAATTTAAGTTAATTACCTAACGATAGCGAGTTAAAGACAAATCCCTGACAATGCAGAAATACCGAAAGTAATTAATGAAATACTTTCATGATAAGACCTTTTCACAATTGCCTAAACTTATTCCTATGTCCTCACAAAATACGGTGAGCCGATTGATTTTCCTGCTGTTAGATCTGCTGTGCCTGAATCTGGCACTTGCATTAATCATCTATCATGCAGGATATCGCACCTACCATGTTATTTCTATTAGCTTTTTACATGGAAATCTGTCATGGATATTGACATATTTTGTCTTTACACGGGAAGTCCTTTTTCTGCAAGCCGGATTTTTAAAACGGGTTTATCGAATCAGTAAACGCGTTGTTATTTTCCTGGCTGTAGCAGCAGTGATTGGGTTGCTGCTGCGCCCAAATCCTACCTTCCCCTTATTTTTATTAAAATATACAGGGTTATTTTACTTCGGGCAATTATTCCTTTATTCGCTTACTTATATCTATCTTAAATACAAACGCAGTAAAGGACTAAATACGGATAGAGTAGTTATTGTTGGCTCTAACGAAACCTGTAAATTACTTCGAAAAACAATTGAGAATAATCCATTACTCGGAGAACGAGTCGTCGGGTTTTTATCTTGGGAGAATATTGATATTAAAGATGTTCTAGGCTCCCCTGAAGACCTTGAAAACCTAATAATTGAGCATAATATTCAAATGGTTTATACATCTCTTTCACTGTTTAGTGATGAAAAGAGTAGTACTAACTATATAAATATTTGCCACCGACTTGGCGTTCGTCTAAGGTTTGTTCCTGAAAATCAACGTTGGTTAAGAATGCAAATTAATAAAGAATCCATTGCAGATATGATATTGATAAATCCTTTGGAAATCCCTTTGGATAATATAGATTCCAGAATAATAAAACGACTATTTGATCTTATAATCTCTTTCATCTGTATTGTTTTCATTTTTTCCTGGTTATTCCCAATAATTGCATTGCTTATAAAGTTGAGCTCTAAGGGACCGGTATTCTTTATTCAAAAACGAACAGGAATTAACAATAAGCCATTTAATCTGATAAAATTTAGAAGTATGGAGATCAACGATCTGGCAGATATTCGGCAGGCAACATTCAACGATCCTCGCACAACAAAAATTGGTAAATTTTTACGTCGGACAAATATTGATGAACTACCACAATTTATAAATGTATTTTTGGGTAATATGTCAGTCATCGGGCCACGTCCTCATATGCTTAAACACTCGGAGGAATATTCGCACCTGATAGACCATTTTCTCTTTCGCCAGTATGTGAAACCCGGCGTGAGTGGATGGGCGCAGGTAAGTGGCTTTCGTGGTGAAACAGATGAACTGTGGAAAATGGAAAAACGTTTTGAATATGATGTTGAGTATATCGAAAACTGGAGTTTCTGGTGGGATATTCAAATTATATGGTTTACCCTGTTTGACCTGAGATCTCTGGAAAATGGAAATAAATAAGAATAACCTAGAATTTAGGAACAATCAATGCTCCAAAAGAAATGAACGATTTAGAGAGCTATTTCAGAAATAATGATAAAAGACTAATTCATAAATGGATACACTATTTCGACATATACGATCGCCATTTTAAAAGCTATCGGGGAAAACAAATAGTTTTACTCGAAATTGGGGTATCGCAAGGGGGAAGTCTCCAGATGTGGAAAAACTACTTTGGTGAGAATGCAAAGATCTATGGTATTGATATTGACGAAAGATGCAAAGACCTGGAAGAAGAAAATATTTCGATATTTATAGGTTCCCAAACGGATCGTAAGTTTTTAAAAAGCGTCACTTCTCAAATCCCTCCTATTGATATTCTCATTGATGACGGAGGGCACACGATGAAACAGCAAATAATAAGCTTTGAGGAATTATTTAACCATATTAAAGATGACGGTATATATTTATGCGAAGACCTGCTTACCTCTTATATGTTAGAATATGGGGGAGGGCACAAAAGGAAGGGAACATTTATTGAATACAGCAAAAATATTATCGATTATTTAAATGGTTATCATTCAACGCAAAGATCACTAAAAGTCAATAAATTTACACGCAGCATAAATTCCCTTCACTATTATGATAGTATGTTCATAATCGAGAAAAAACCAAGGTCTTTACCTTATCATGAAATGGTGGGGACCGTATCATTTTCGTCTGAAATCCAGGAAAGGAATTTCACCGAAATTATGGCAAGCCGTTTAATTCGTTTTTTAACTCTTAATATCGAAAAAACCTTCCAATTTCTAAAAATTCGCAGTATCTTCATTAAATAACCAATATCAATTAAAAGTCACTTTAACCCCTACTTTTTCTGATAAAAATTTTGTAAATTAGGCTGTTAGATCTTAAATATTAATTTAAATCTTATTTATCATGAAAGGTTCTGAAGCAAGTCACATTGGTAATTTATCGAATTTCGATCAGATGATCGGAATTGTAAAGGGTTATGGCGAAATTTATAACCCTGCTAATCCTGCAATAAAGACACCGGCCCTGGAGGCGAAATCAAGTAATGCTCACAATGCCATCACTGACCTGAATAATAAGGCTTCGGCTTACAGGGTCGCAGTAGAACGACGTACAGTTTTGTTTGAACCCTTCTTCAGAAAAATAACAAGAATAAACAATTTACTAAAATCGTCAGGGACCAGTAAGGTGATGCACGAAGAGGTAGCCATTATTATTCGTAAACTACAGGGTGCAAGAGCAGGTAAAAAACCAGCTTTACAAAGTACAGCGAAAGGAGATAACGAACCAAAGCAAAATTCAGTTTCACAATTAGGCTACGATGAACGGGTCAGCAATTTCGGAAAACTCATTAGCCAGCTTGAATTGATCCCCGAATATATGCCCAATGAAAGTGATCTTTCACTTTCCACACTCGGGGAATATTGCATTTCTTTGGATAACGCCAACAAAGCAGTACTTAAGGTTGAAAATGACCTGTCGAACTGCCGACTTATCAGAAACAAGGAGTTTTATGCACCAGAAACCGGACTAACAGAGCTAGCCCGGGCAGACAAACTCTATATCAAAGCGCTTTTTGGCGCCAATTCACCCCAGTATCATCAGGTATCAGGTATTGGATTTAAATCCCTGAAGAATTAAAATCCAATCCGGGGTATTAACGTCTTAGTCCCATTCCAGGCAAACTTATCACTTTAATTCCCCGGATTCAAACAGGCTATATTATTTTCCAAAAAACCAAAACCTGATTGCATATAGCTCTCAACAACTTCCTTCTTTACATCATCAGGCTTAAATATTGAATCATCATTTATCAACAGGCAAAGTTCAACTTCCAAATGGACAACATCTAAGTTCAATATCCCGTTGCTGTTTTCCAAAAAGTGATCCTCTAAATTCAAAATTGCCTGATAATTTACGAAAAAAGCAATATACCACACAGAAAAAGCTGATTGGACTCGTCAACTGATTTTAAGTTTATCGATATTACGTTAAAGCCATTTAATCAAAAAATTATTTGTCCATTATTTTTGTAAATTTGTATTAAATATAACGGTTATGAAATACCTTATTGTATTTGCGGCATTAATCCTTTCCCTTAATTGGCAGGAATTACGCGCCCAGGAGCAGCAAATTGTTGTCCCCTATACCCTTGCTGACCGGGACAGGGCTATCCATACCGAAGCCCGATTAGAAACTCTGGAGGTAAAAATTCAATCCTTAGACAAACGTTTTGATGATGTTCACCTGCAGATTAATCGCTTGGAGGATAAATTCGACAGCTATTTTATGTGGGGCTTTGGATTGGTTTTAATGTCTATCTTTAGCTTGATTGGCTTTGTAATTTATGATCGCAGAACAACGATCGCTCCTGTTGAAAGCAAAACCGATAGAATTATAAAAGCGTTAAAAGAAGCCTCTGAAAAAGATCCGATACTGAAGGAGGCATTAAAAAGAACTGCACTCTGGTGAATTTTCTAATATTGTACAAAAAAAGCGGCCTCTGTGGGTCGCTTTTTTTGTACAATATTTAGTCCAATTCGTGAACCACTAATCCCGATCGGAGTTTAGGTTCAAACCAGGTGGTTTTTGGAGGCATTATATTCCCTGAATCGGCAATATCGATGAGTTGCTTCATTGAGACTGGATAAAGGGCGAAGGCCACCTTCATATCGCCTGAGTCAACTCTCCCCTTCAATTCACCTAAACCACGGATTCCTCCGACAAAATCGACGCGCTTATCCGTTCTTAGATCTTTAATTCCTAGAATTTTATCCAGTATAAGATTTGAAAGAATAGTAACATCAAGTACACCAATCGGATCATTGTCGTTATAGCGTCCGGGCTTAGTTACCAACTGATACCACTCCCCTTCGAGATACATGCTGAATGTATGCAACTGATCAGGCTTGAAGATCTCACTACCAATCTTCTGAACTTCAAAATCTTCACCAATCTTATCAACTAATTCCACTGCCGTAAGACCATTCAAATCTTTGACAGTACGGTTGTAATCAATAATCTTCAGTTGATTATCCGGGAAGTGAACTGCAAGGAAGTAATTATACTCCTCATCTCCTGTATGATTTGGGTTCTTGGCTCTTTTTTCATTTCCTACCAACGCCGCTGCAGCAGTCCTGTGATGGCCGTCGGCAACATAAGTGGCAGGGATTAGAGCGAAAAGTCTCACAATCTCTTCAATTGTAGAAGTGTCAGCGACCACCCAAAAATGATGTCCGAAACCATCTTCAGCAACAAAATCGTAGACTGGAGATTGAGTTGCCACGATCTTTTCGACAATTGCATCAAGCTCCTTTACGGCAGGATAGGCAAAGAAGACAGGTTCCATATTGGCATTGGTTATCCGGACATGTTTCATCCGGTCCTCTTCCTTGTCACTGCGGGTCAATTCATGTTTACGGATCACCCCATTAAGGTAATCATCCACAGAAGCACAACCCACAATCCCGTATTGGGTTCTCCCCTCCATTGTTTGGGCATAAATATAAAGCCGTTCAGCAGAATCTCTGACAAGCCAGTTTTTATTCCGCCAAAGATTGAGGTTTTCACTTGCCTTCCGGTAAACAGCTTCATCATGTTCGTCTGTTCCGGCAGGGAAGTCAATTTCGGGTTTGATAATATGCAATAAGGTATAAGGATTTCCCTCAGCTTCGATTCGGGCCTCATCCGAGTTAAGTACATCGTAAGGGCGGGAAGCCACTTTGGATGCCAGCTCAACAGGTGGTCGAAGCCCCTTGAAAGGTTTCAGAATTGCCATAATTAGTTTTGTGCTTCAAATTCTTTCATAGCATCCACCAAAACCTGTACACTCTCTATCGGCATTGCATTATAGATCGATGCCCTGAAACCTCCGACACTGCGATGCCCTTCAATTCCAAGGATATTAAGTTCTTTTGCTTTAGCCTGGAAGGTTTTTTCAAGCTCTTCATAACCCGGAGCCATCACGAAAGTAACATTCATTCGTGAACGATCTTCGGGATCAGGAACCGGACAAATAAACATCTTATTCCGGTCGATCTCGTCATACAATAACTTTGCCTTGGCGATATTTTTGACCTCCATTGCCTTGATTCCCCCATTATCCTTCAACCATAATAACGTTTGAAGGGCAGCAAAGACAGGCAAAACCGGAGGTGTATTGAACATCGATTCTCCCTCGATATGTGTCAGGTAATTAATCATTGTGGGAATTGGGCGACCCGCTTTGCCAAGGGCCTCTTTCCGGACAATAACAAGAGTAACTCCGGCAGGAGCCAGGTTTTTTTGTGCACCTGCATAAATGAGATCGTATTTTGTAATATCGATAGGCCTGCTGAAGATATCTGATGACATATCCGCAACCAATGGAACAGGAGAATCAATATCCTTGTAGATCTGTGTTCCATAGATTGTATTATTTGAGGTAATATGCAAATAATCAATATCGGAAGGGACAACTACATTTTTAGGGATATAATTATAATTCTTATCTTTAGAGGATGCAACCTCTACAACTTCACCGAAAAATTTGGCCTCTTTAAGAGCTTTGGCTGCCCATACTCCCGTATTGTAATAACCCGCTTTCGTTTTAAGCAGGTTAAATGGCACCATATAAAATTGTGAACTTGCTCCGCCCTGAAGAAAGAGCACTTCGTAACCTTCCGGTACTTCAAGCAGCTCTTTTACAAGTGCAATTGCCTGATCCATCACTGCAATAAATTCTTTACTCCGGTGCGAGACTTCCATAACAGAGAGGGAAGTACCTGCAAAGTTTATAATTGCTTCGGCAGTTTTCTGAATCGTAAATTCAGGAAGAATAGATGGGCCTGCGTAAAAATTGTGCTTTTTCATTTGGGGAAAATTAAAAGTGATAAATATTATTAAGTGTATTATTCTTTTAAGTCTTGAGGTAAGAGCAAATCCGGAAATTCATTTACCTTTTGCAAAATTAACACATTTGTCAGAAAAAAGGCAAGAAATATCGGAAATAACATCTTCAAAGTAGAATAATAGAGTGTCTTGAGATTAAATAAAAGGCATGTTTACGACTCTGGCCTTCAAATGTTTATTTCGAACGAGAATATAAATTTCAGTGCCTAAGCCGCTGAAATCTTTTTGAATATATCCCATTCCGATCCCTTTTTCAAGGACAGGAGACTGTGTACCTGAAGTAACAACGCCAATTATTATTCCCTCAGCGTCAACAATCTCATAACCATGTCGCGGAATTCCACGGTCGATCATTTCAAATCCACGTAACTTACGGGTGACTCCATCAAATTTTTGTTTCAGGAGAAGCTCCTTGTCGATCGAGTTTTTATTGTCCGGAAATTTAGTAATCCATCCAAGTCCTGCTTCAATAGATGAGGTTGAATCATCAATGTCGTTTCCATAAAGGCAATACCCCATCTCAAGTCTGAGCGTATCACGGGCTCCCAGGCCGATTGGTTTAATCCCCTCTTCTTTACCTGCTTCAAATATTGCTTCCCAGATTTCCTCAGCAAACTGGTTATAAAAATAGAGTTCAAATCCGCCCGCTCCGGTATATCCTGTAGCCGAAATAATTACATCTGCAATACCCGCAATGGAGCCCACGTTAAAGGTATAATATTTAATAGCAGAGAGGTCTGTTTCGGTTAATTTCTGCAGAATCTGCAACGCCTTTGGTCCCTGCACTGCCAACTGGCTAATTTTATCGGATGCATTTTCCAAAGTTGCGCCCATATCATTTTGAGAAACAAGCCAATCCCAGTCTTTTTGGATATTAGAGGCGTTGACTACAAGGAGATATTTTTCGGATCCAAAATTATACACAAGCAGATCATCGACAATTCCGCCTTTCCCATTTGGAAAGCAGGAATATTGAGCCTGACCAGGAAGTAGAACAGAAGCATCGTTTGAGGTCACCTTTTGGATAAACGGTAAAGCATAAGATCCTTTAACCCAAATCTCACCCATATGTGAAACATCAAAAACTCCGGCATTATTGCGCACAGTCATGTGCTCATCTTTGATACCGGTATATTCCACAGGCATTTCAAAACCGGCAAATTCAACTATTTTTGCATTATATCGTTTATGAATATCATAAAAAGGTGTTCTGATCATCAGGTTAAGATTTAATTATTAATATTGCTGCAAAATTAAAACATTCGAGGTGACTAAAAGAAGAAAAATCGAACTAAGAATTAATTTATAATAGTAATTTTATTCAATCAAGTTTCAAACAGAAGAAATAATAAGAATATGGCATATACCAATTTAGATTACCTTAGAAATATTACAGAAGGTGATTCTGGATCCATTCGGGAAATTATTGAATTATTTATTGAGCAAGTTCCTGAATTTATAGGGAATATGAAAAAGCATCTGGAAGAGAAAGATTATATTGCGTTGGGTAAGGAGGCTCATAAGGCGAAATCGTCTGTAATGATTTTGGGCATGGATGAAACGGGGCATAATTTAAAATCGCTTCAACTCTCCACACTTAATGGTACAAGGGTCGAAACATACGAAAACGAGGTTGTCAGATTTGAGAAAGAATGTCTTTTGGCTATAGCCGAATTGAACCACGAACTTATTCTGTTGAAAAAGTAACCATTCAACCAAAAATTTGGAACAAATTAGCTATTTAGCTGGCACCATTTTCAAAATATCCTCAGCAAATTCATACGTTGCACTGGCCACCTCTGCCACACTTTGTGAAGTAAGTTTACAAGCGATTACGTGTGAAGCAGCCAGGGGAAAGGGGTGAGCTATCTTTTGGGCTAAGGGGGTGCTCACCGTTCCAAACATTTCGATTGCAGCTTTTACATCCACAACCTGGTCCTGATGGTCCTCATCCTTATAATAATAACCCAGAAACAAGGGACATCTAACCTTGGTGAAAATATCTTTTTTCATTGTAACATCAATCAATTGCTGAAGAAAAACAGGACCTTCAGCCCTGTAACTGCAATACCAGTATTTACATATTTCCCCGGCAGGCTCGTCTGATGATATTCTGAAATCACCACCAAAATTCAATCTTGCAATCTGCAAACCCCAGGGTTTGGACAGTAGTAAAGAGGCTTTTTGCTTTATTCTGACATTTGGGGAATAGAGGATCAGTGCTGAAACCAATTCGGGAAAATCTGCAGCCAGTTTAAGTCCGAGCGTTCCTCCGGTTGAAGTTCCCATTATGATCACTTTTTTACCCAGGTGGGTTGCAATTATCAAGGCTGTTTTTGCCGATTCGTAGAGTCTGTCAGGAGTCATGTCGATCAATGGATTTTCTGTAATCAGTCCATGGGAAGCGAGTCTGGCCAGATAGGCATTGCATTTATACCGTTTTGGAAACGCTTCGTTAACCGGAAAACCTTCGTACCGGCTGGCAGAGAAGCCGTGCAAATAGAGCAGAACATATTCGGTTGGGGTACGAAGGGAGTCATTGGCCCAGATTATTTTAGCCTCGTTTCCAGGCTTTACTTTTTCGAGTGACTCTAAATGAGCCACAAATTCGCCCACTGGATTCTGAACAACGGGAAGTTTTGAATTCAATACCGGTTCTGCCATTTGAGGACCAAGAAGATAGGTTACAATAACCAATATAATAATCCCAGCTGTAATTTTCAATGATTTCATCTAAAGTTATTAAATTTATTAATCAATCCGGATAACTGCTTTTCTTTTTCGTCCATCCATTAAAATCTCGAGGTTTTGTATAAACCTCACATGTCTTACATATTTTCCTTCCCAGATAACTTCCTGCTGCGCGAGTAAATCAAGCTTTACAAAATCGGAACCATTTATATCGGGAACTGAAAAATATCCTACGTTCATAGAAGTGACATTATGAAAGAAATGGGAGCCAAGGGATGCCTCAAGCGGATAATTTGGCAATCCAATCTCAACGATTACCCGGGCATTATTGATCTGAGCCCAGTTAACAGGAATGCCTGTATTTTCGTCCCGTGTTCCCCATCGACCGGGACCGATCAGAACAAACTGCCGGTCGATGCCATTAAACGTTTTATTTACAGCTGCTACCTCAGCGGCAATATCGTTGGTTTTGGTCCGGTCAAAATGTTTTATATCGATATAGACAACATCTGAAATCCCGGTTATTCTACCATTGCCCATCCCCCTTGAAGACATTAACAGCAATTTTGAATTGTCGTGGTTTCCCAGTTCGATTTCAATTTCAGCTTCTCTACGGATCAACGGTTTAAGCTGGAGCAGATAAAATGTGGGCCATCCATTTTCGCCCTTGTTCAGATCGAGCGCATATTCCATCTCAACAGGGGCTCCCATCGCCTGCTTAAAAAGTCTGAGCAGTAATAATAACGTATCGGAAAGGGGAATATGTTGATATTGAAGGATATTTGCAAAATTGATTACCCTTGTGCCTGAAGATCCAATACCAGGGGTAATATAATCATTTTCACGGCTATAGGTCGAAGCACAGTGTTCAAGGATACCATCTTTTTCAGCTTCAATAATTTTATACTTCCGCATTGCCGCCATCTCCCCTTCCATTGTAAGGTCGAATTGATTGTATTCCATATCAAGCGCATAAAAATCACGTTGCGAATCTCTTATTTGGTCCATAACCGAACTGTTATTCAATGCCGGATATTTGGGACAAAACCGGAAGGCCTTTTCTCCGCCAACTACTGCTTGTCCCAAACCTATGGCAATTACCCCAAAACCATCTTCCGGTTCCATATAGGCAAATGGATAATAATTGTACGATTGTGCAACGCCACTGATATCGGTATAAAATTTCTGATTATGATTCCGGCCCACTACAGGTTGAATTACCACTGCCATTTTTTCCTCTTCAATCTTATAATTAACAGCATTAAAGTAGGCGCGTGCCTCATCGCTAAACACAGAGGCATAGACCAATTTAACGGCAGTGCGCAGCTGTTCAAACCGGACATTCACATCAGGGTGATTATTGGGAATCAAATAAGTAGAATAGACACCTGAAAATGGCTGGAGTAATGAATCTTCGAAAAGACCTGAAGAACGTACCGCCAAAGGGTGATTGATTTGCTGAACATATTGAAATAAACGTTCATTGAGACCACTACTTAGATTTGCATTCAGAAACTGTTCATTCACCAAATTAAAATCGGATTGATGGTACGCTACATCGAAGAGGTTATTCGCCTCCATGAAATTATCAAACTCAATAGCCCCAATGATTGCCGTAGCAGGCATCCGAATATTGATACCTGGCAGTAGCGCTTTCATATCAATATTTTCGACCAGATTTGACATAAAGGCCAGACCCCTCCCTTTTCCTCCCAGAGATCCAAGTCCCATTCTGACGATGTAGCGGTTTCCTTTTAAAAGTGCCGGATCAAAATTGATAATTCGCCCACGGTTTCTTTTCTCATGCACATCGGCAAAAACACTCAGGCAGATATCCCTTAACTTTGAAGGATCATCAAAGTCATCTGTTTTATAGGGGATGAGTCTTTCTGCAATATTTATTTCACCACGAGCCACAAGCCATGTTGAAAAATCATTTGACTTTCCATGATAAAACAATGACTCAATTGGCACCTCGGCTAAAAGTTTCTCAAATTCGTGAAGATTTCGGGCAACACCTATTTGTTTACCGGAGGAATCACGGAAGACAAAATCGCCGAATCCAAGATTGCTGTTAATGAACTCATTAATGTCGTGAGAAAGGGTATCTGAATTCTTGTTGATAAATCCCGCCTGAATCTCGTGCGCCCTGACTGAATTAGCAATGTCGTGAGACTGCAGCAGCAAAGGGATCGGATAACGGAGGGTTTGTTTTACAAATTTGAGAAGTTCGATACCTGCATCCTCATCATTGATCCCGTTACGGGCAAATTTAACATCCGATATCACACATAGCAGATTTTCCCTGTACTCATAAATTAATTCTACTGCATCCTCATACGTGCTAACCAACAGCACCTTAGGACGCGCCCGATATTTGAATATCTTATGAAGCTCATCCGTTGACTCGTCAGAAACAAGAGCTTGTGTCTGGGTCATCACACTTGAAAAAAGTAGGGGCAGATATCGGGAGTAATATTTAATTGAATCTTCGACCAGCAGAATTATCCGTACACCGCCAAGACGGGTATCACGGGCCACATTCTTCTTGTCCTCGATATATTTAATCATTGCAAGAAAGACATTGGAATTGCCATTCCAGACAAAGACACGGTCAATAGCTGGTATACGGTCGGCTGCCAATTTAAAAAACCGGACATCGCTGTTATTATTCACGAGCAATAAAACCGGAATACGTGGTTTTGAGTTGTTGATCTCAGCTACTACCTTAAGTGGCAATTCTTTATCAACGCCAGCCATAATTATTGCAAGATCGAAATGTCGTGTATTGAGGATTCTGATTACATCATCCTCTGCGTTAACGCTTGTAAAACGGGGGGCTGCATATAAATTTAATTGCAGATATTCTCCGAAAATCTTGTCCGAAAACTGACCTTCCCTCTCAATGGCATAGGAATCATAAAGTGTTGCAAAAAGCAAAACCTCTTTTACTTTATTGGGCATCAGCTCCTGAAAGATATCCCTGTCGGTCTTCCTTCGTTTGTAAATAGCTGATATTGAAATATTTTCTAATTTATCCATAAGGCATTTGAATCAGAACTTCACTCTTTAAAGTTAATTAAAAAAAGCTATAACGCAGAAAAGGGGCCAAAGCCCCTTTTCAATCTATATTTCTGATTATTTAATCCACAATCCAGGTATTGCCGCTTCCAAGAAGGTCGTCAATACATTTTATTTTGGATTTACTTT
>CAIOOC010000926.1 GCA_903859795.1 uncultured Bacteroidia bacterium | reverse complement strand
GTTTTGCAAGGGTCTGCATTTGTTCCAGTGTCGCATCACAGTCAAGAAGAAAAGAGAGCCGAATTGCCTTAAATCCTACTGCTGCCTCTTTAGAAACACCCAAAGTGCCCCGAAAATCCAGATCGCCTTCTGCTTTAACAGTTCCGTTTTTAATCTCAACACCGATAGCTGTTGAGACCGCTTTAAGCGTGACGCCAGCGCAGGCAACCAATGCCTCCAGCAGCATATCCCCGGAACAGACTTGCATACCGTTTCCGCCAGTTGCAGCATGAAGGCCTGCCTCAATCAGTGCTTTACCTGTCTCCACCCTACAGGTAATACCCTCGCCAATATTACCTTGCGATTTGAGTGTTATTATAGCAGTATCAGGATTTTCCCGGTATTTCGCCTTCAGGGGAGCCTGCAGATTTTTTAGTTCTTCTGTATTCATAGCTAAATAATTTTCTGATTGAATAACTGTCTCTGCTGAAAACCGACAACCTATTGAAATTGTTTAATTTAAGTTTAGGTGAATTATACAGAGGTGACGGTTTCAGGGATTTTTTCCGGATGACAACTCTTTTAATAACCGGTACATAAAATCCACCCCATCGTAGAATTCTTTTACCCCGATCCGTTCATCTCTTCCATGGGCACGGACATCGTCCATATCAGAAAACATACCTGAAATGCCGTATACTGGTATCCCATTTTCCCGGAGGTACTTTCCATCGGTAGCCCCGTTACCCATTACAGGTTCAACAATTACGCCCGGCCACATGGAGGAGGATATCTGTTCAACTGGCTTTGTAACATCTTCCCTCAGAGGAGAAATTGGTGTACTGAATGATGAATCAGTACATGTGACTGATATTTGACTATCGGCAAGAACATTTTTCAGAACTGACAGCACATTTTCAGGCGTATCATCGGGAAGCATCCTGCAATTAATTACAGCTTTTGCTGTTTGAGGCAGGGCATTTTCGGCATGCCCCGCACTCATCATAGTAGCTACACATGTGGTGCGCATCATGGCATTATAGTAGGCCGATGCAGCAGCGACTCTTTTTACTGCTGCGGTATCAGAGGGAGTCCTGAGCATAGCAAGAATATCCGTTTTAACCTGTCCCGTTTCGCCGGATGCAATTTTTTCAAAAAGATTGCGGGTTGTTTCGTTCAACCTGACCGGGAAATCATAGTTTGCCAGACGGGTCAATCCTGCGGCAAGCCGATATATCGCATTGTTTTTAACCGGCAAAGAACTATGTCCGCCCTTATTTTTCACTTCGAGGGTGTACGAAAAGTAAACCTTTTCACTGGTTTGAATTGCCAGGTCGACACGCTTCCCACTCCGTAAATCACCTCCCCCACCATCAGGATTGATACAGAAATCCGCATCAATTAATTCACGATGATTTTTTATCAGCCAATTTACACCATTGGACCGGCCTGCTTCTTCGTCAGCAGTCAGGGCAATGATAATATCCCTGTTCGGTAGGTATCCTTCTTTTTTAAGCCGGATAAGATTTACGATAAGCGAAGCATCATCGTTCTTAACATCAGTTGTACCACGCCCATAAAAGTATCCATCCTTTTCAAGAAATTTGAACGGATCGACCGACCAGTCTATGCGGAGCGCTTCAACCACATCCAAATGACAGATAAACAAAACGGGCTTTAATCTTCCGCTTCCCCGGTATCTGAATACCAGGTTTTTATGCTGCAGATCAGGTCCGATTACCTGAATATCACCCGACGGAAATCCGGCAGTTTTAAGATGAACAGCCATGGCCTCTGCGGCTTTTGTACTGCCAAACTTCGACGAGGTGTTTATCTCAATCAGTTCTTTGAATATTTCCCTCGCCAACTTATGGTTTTCGGAACCTGAATCAATACTGTTTGAGGAATGGGCAACAACACCCTGACCAACAACAATTATCGCACCTCCTGAAACAAGCGTAAATGCAATGGCTATAAAATAAATTACCTTTTTCATTCTAAATAGTTGATATATAATTTCACATTTTCTGAGTTGTAGCTGAACATTGGTGGTTTATTTTGCAATATACAATACCAAATGTTCATACATGCCTCCCAATAATATTTTTCCACCCCTACTTTCAAAACCCAATCGGGTATATAATTTTTTTGCTTCAGGGTTATTATCGTCTACCAGTAAACCAACTTTTTTGTGTCCTGATTCTGACGCGTAATTAATCATCTTTTTAATTAACCCGGACCCAATGCATTATCCCTGTTTGCCCGGAAAAACAGCTATTGTGTCAATATAAAACTCTCCTTCAGAGGATATACATGAACTCCGTTTTTGGAGAATATGCCATTCCAATCGTACAAAACGCTCCGAGAAGTCCAAAGATTAAATAAGCATTCATGCGAGTGATACGGTCGCAAATCCAACCTTTGTTTTTAGGGTACACCATACGTCTTTAAAAAGATTTCGGTAGGTATTGCTCATGCGAAGTTCCCGGATGGTTGACTTCGGCTCTTTTAAAAAGTAAAGCCCGGCACAGCACAACAATGAAGTAAAAGCAAGTATCGCTCCAACCATCCATTCTCCAGGCAATCGCTGCGCCAGCCAAAGACCTGCACCTCCACCCAAACCGGCTCCTCCCAGATTTCCGGCCTGATAAAAACCGGCTGCCCTTCCTTTCAGTTCGTCGGGAACATCATGCGCCATAAGGCCTTCAGTGGCCATCGATAAAAAAGTAACCGTGAAATTGGAAAAGATGACGATGAACGTTAAATGTGGTAAACTGGATTCTTTAATCGGAGGAATACCTGTAGCCAGAATCCCTAAGGCGCTCACCATATTCGCAATCAGGTACCATTTCTTCAAAGACAAGGTGGAATCCAAAAGGGGAGACCAGATAAATCTAAAGATTTGAGGAATAAGAATTGCAGCCACTAAGGCAGCTATCTTTTCTACTGAAATTCCCTCTTTCGCATAGAGCCAGGCCAATGTGACGGTAACATATCCGCCCATTATTCCAAGTGGCAGTATCAGTATTGTAAATACCGAAGGATGCACCGGGGTATGGATTGCTGCGGATTCAGGGATAAAAGTATTGTTTGCTTTCATATTTCAGGTTAGTTTCTTCATTTTTCCAATAAGTGCTTGAAAACTATTTTAACACATCTGCTGCAAGCCGGGGCAATATCGCAGCCATGTTGCCATAATAGGTGGGTGATCCGAGAATGATAGCATCGGCAGTTTTAAGGTCATTTTCAGTGACTCTGTCAACACTCCTGGAAACTGCATCCACTCCCGGAATTTTAAGTGCCCCTTCCACTACAGCATTTGCCATCTTTTCAGTATTGCCGGTAACTGAATAATAGACAACAAGCATATTGGTTTTCACCTGTTGGGCAGAACCGGAGGTTTGGGAAAAGGACCACGAAGATGCAAAGATCAATGCGCAAACACCCAGGAGATTGATTATTCTTTTCATAACATTTAGAATTATATAATACAAAGAAATTTGGGCTGTAGTGCAAAAGGGAAAAATTCAGGCAATTAAACAGTTCGACCGGGGCTTCATGCAGATCGTAAACCCACAAGAAGCCTTTGAGTCAACTAAAATACTTTTCATTTCGCAGGTGAAACCGGCAAATCCATAATGTTAGGTCATCCATCATCTGACCTGAACTTTTCCTTTAAAAACCTGGCTGGTTGCAGAACCAATAACTAAAATACTGCCTGTAAAAAGATTTGCCTTTTGATTTTTAATTTCAATCGGATTTTTTGCTTTGTGCTCCCATAACAATAACAACTGCAGATACCAGGATTAGAACTGAAAGGAATCCTAAAACCGTAACCGTCATATCCTGCCAGGGTGCTGCACCTGCCGGCATCTCTTTACCATTTATCGGATAGGTGCTGCTTCCGGCGCTCCACAGAGCAGACAATTGGGTACTAATCCAATTGGCATAAAATCCAACGAGGAGGGTGTATTTGAGAATTTTCAAGGTTTTAGGCGATGCATTCAGCAGGTGCCAGGCTCCTGCTATGGCAATAAGCATTGCGCCCTGTAAAAGGCCAACGGTATGTGAGCTAAGGGCAATACGGGGGGCCAGAGCAAAAAAGGTCGTAAAACCTGAAAGTAAACTTAGAAGGGTCATGATTCCACCGTGAAATAGGATTTGACGTGCTTCGTTGTTAAGGCTAATCGATTTTTCGTTTGTCATAATTTTGTTGTTTAGATATAGATTTTCCTACTCTTTTCAGGGATTTTCGGACTCCTCCACTATTCTTAATATCGTTACGAAAGAAAAAAATATCGGGTCTCATTATCTTTTAAAATACGTTAAATGATGGGCTTG
>CAIOOC010000925.1 GCA_903859795.1 uncultured Bacteroidia bacterium | reverse complement strand
GTCTGATATTATCTAAAATCTAAATAATTCATGAAAATTAAACCGATAATCATCCTCTTTTTGTTCTGCATGATTTCAGGTTATGCGATGGCACAACAATACAATATTGTGATCAAAGGTGGTCATCTGATCGATCCTAAGAATAACATCGACAGAATAACCGATATCGCGGTAAAGGATGGGAAAGTCTTTCTTATTGCAAAGGATATTGATGCTAAAGAGGGAAAACAGGTGGTCAATGCAACGGGCTTGTATGTCTCACCTGGACTTATTGATATTCATACTCATGTCTATCAGGGAACCAATCCTGATCAGCAATATATGAATGGGCCCGCCGCAATAACCCCGGATGGGTTTACATTTCGCGTGGGTGTTACAACAGTTGTCGACGCAGGTTGTGCTGGGTGGCGTACTTTCCCTGCCTTCAAAAGGCAAACGATCGACAAGTCACAGACACGGGTGCTGGCTTTTCTCAATATTGTCGGTGAGGGGATGCGCGGAGGGCCGTTTGAGCAGAATCTTAAGGATATGGACGCCAAGGTTACAGGAGAATTTGCAAAGAATAATGCAGGCGACATTGTAGGAATTAAGCTCGCTCATTATGACGGTCCTGACTGGACACCGACTGACAGGGCAGAAGAAGCAGGTAAATTGGCAGGAATTCCGCTTATGGTCGATTTTGGAGGGAGTGTACCTCCTCTTCCAATAGAGGATCTATTCCTTAAACATTTGCGCCCGGGTGATATTTTTACCCATTGCTTCGCTCAGCTGCCTAATTCAAGAGAATGTATTGTCGATATTCAGACAAAAACAGTCAAGCCGTTTGTTTGGGAAGCGCAGAAAAGAGGTATCGTTTTTGATGTTGGTTACGGAGGTATCAGTTTCTCATTTTCTCAAGGGATACCTGCCCTGAAAAGCGGCTTCTTTCCTAAAACTATAAGCACTGATCTTCATATTGGCAGCATGAATGGCGCGATGAAGGACATGCTGACCACCATGTCGAAATTCATGGCCATAGGTATGGATCTGCAAAGTGTAATCAAGGCAAGTACCTGGGATCCGGCACAGGTAATTAACAGGAAAGAGCTTGGAAATCTTTCAGTTGGAGCAGAGGCCGATATCGCCATTCTGAAGATCAGGGAAGGTAAATTTGGCCTTTTTGATTATACAGGATATAAGGTAGAAACGAATAATAAGCTTGAATGTGAGATGACAATCCGGGCCGGGAAAATTGTGTACGACCTGAATGGCATTGCAACACCGGTAATTTTAAGTGGGAAGTAAAACGGTGGGTACCGCGATTCGGGTCCCGCGATTTTTAATCGCGGACAATAAAGTACTTCGTATTTGCCGCAGAACAAAACCGGGTCCCGCGATTTTTAATCGCGTAAATTGCAGGCATCGCATTTGTCGTGGATATTAAAGAGTTAGTTCACAATATAATCAGGGTAATTTGGCGATTAAAAATCGCCACACCCAATCAATTTTATCCATTTTTTAAATTAAACTGAAATGAAAACAGAAAGAAGAACAGCATTAAAAGGTTTGTTTGCATCAATCGTAGGAGTTATGGGAATGGGATTGTTATCCGGATCAAAAAGCTATGCCTCAGAAGGTAAGCCTGCAAGTAGTGTCGCCGGGCCTGATGTCCCGTTGTTTCAGAGTAACACCAAGTTTGGAAACCTGGTATTCATTGCAGGAAAAGGGGCCCATGTTGCACCTTTTACGATTGAAGCCCATACAGAAATCGTACTCAAAGAGCTTGAAAGTGAGCTCATCAAGGCCGGATCCTCTATGGAAAAAGTATTGAAGGTTACTGTATTCCTCAACGATATTGCCGATTATAAAGGGATGAATTCCGTATTTCATGGACGTTTTGGTAAAAATCCTCCTGTCCGTACTACCATTGCCGTTGCAAAAGGGGGAGTACCCGGCGATTCACTTGTTGAGATGGATTGTATTGCTTATATCTAAGCTTATAATCCTTTCTTGAATAATATAATTTGAACCACAAGGTACACTATTATAACACAAGGTTCACAAGGTCTGAACAACGTTGTACTAGCTTTGTGAACTTTGAGTATTCTTAGTGTACATTGTGGAGCGTAAGAAATTTGATACAAGTATTATAACAAAACTCCTCATTGACCAATGCATAAATTAATTCTCATTGCTTCTTGCCTGCTTCTCCTGACTTCAGGAAATATTCATGCCCAAACCTATAATATTGTTATTAAGGGTGGTCAGTTGGTTGATCCCAAAAATAACATCAACGAACCTATGGATCTGGCTATCAAGGACGGAAAGGTAGTGCAGATTGCTAAAAATATCGATGCAACGCAAGCCAGGCAGGTTGTAAACGCAACCGGATATTATGTTACCCCGGGTCTGATAGATATGCATGTACATGTTTTTGCAGGTACCGAGCCGGATCATGGACTGAGCAATGGCGCATCTTCGGTTCCTCCGGATGGATTCACCTTGCGTGTTGGTGTGACTACAGTTGTTGACGCCGGATGTGCAGGATGGAAATCTTTTCCGGCTTTCAAGAGAAATGTGATTGACAATGCCCAAACCAGGGTGCTCGCATTCTTAAATATCGTGGGGGAAGGGATGAGGGGTGGCGCCTATGAACAGGATACCCGCGATATGGATCCCAAATTAACAGCTATGGTCGCCAGCCAGTTCAAGAATATTATCGTTGGATTTAAGGTCGCTCATTTTGTTGGTAATGAATGGACTGCCGTTGACAGGGTTGTGGAAGCCGGTAATATTGCCCATCTCCCTGTAATGATTGATTTGGGTTCTTCTACACCTCCGCTGCCAATCCAGGAATTGTATATGAAGCACCTTCGCCCGGGAGATATCTATACACATGTTTATGCATTACTTGACGGTAATATCCGCGAAACGGTTGTTGACGAACAATTGAAACAAGTAAAACCATTTATTTGGGAGGCCAAGAAGAGAGGGATAATTTTTGATGTAGGGTACGGTGGAGGAAGCTTTAACTTTACACAGGCTATTCCTGCTGTTAAAAACGGATTTTTTCCCGACTGTATCAGTACGGATCTCCACACTGGAAGCATGAACGCAGCTATGAAGAGTATGCTGAACGTCATGTCTACCTTCCTGGCGATAGGTATGGATTTTCCGGGAGTTATAAAAGCTTCGACATGGAATCCGGCCAAAACAATCCACAGGGAAGACCTGGGCAATCTGTCTATTGGTTCAGAGGCTGATATTGCTATTCTGAAAATTGACAAAGGTAATTTTGGTTTCTGGGACAAAACCGGCTACAAGGTAGAAGGTGACAAGAAACTCGAATGCCAGATGACAATCCGTTCAGGAAAAATTGTCTATGATCTTAATGGTATCGCAACTCCAATTGTCGTTCGATGATTAAAGAGATGAAACTCCATAAAGAATTAATTTTGTGATCTTTAACCAGGCAGATTAGCTTATTTGCGCGATTTTTTTTATCCCGGACTATCCCCTACGAAGTGCTCGGGTGTAGTGAAACTTCAACATCAACAGGGATAACTTTGGAATAAAGTGATCTGAATGAGATCTAAAAACTTACGCAAAGACACTAAGTCGCTAAGAAATAAAGCTTTGCGTCTTTGCTCCGCCAACTGGCGGATTGCGTGGTGAAAAAGAGTTATACAGGAGTCGCAAAGTCGCTGATATGAAAGGTAAGCCATTATTTCCTAGCGATCACTTGTAAGCGGAAAGATCTGAATTATGACGGTACAACCATTTTATTATGTATAAATCACCATCTGCCGTTCTGCATCCCAGCCCATCCCTTTGACATACATGTTGTACATCCCCGGCGATGAGAACCCATCCCACACAACCTGATGGGTTCCGGGTTCGAGATCGTTTGCCTCGAGCCGCCAGACTACTTCGCCGTGACGGTTCAGGATATCCACAAAGACATCTCCCTTCTCAGGCACGCTGACCTCCATAACAACCTTGTCATCTGAGTCGGTTCCGAGTGCACGGATCGATGCATCGGCACTTTTGGCCGGAGCACCTTTTTTCCATGCAGTATAGTCAAAAGGCTCATCGACAAGATGGTATTTTTCTTCCCTTTGACCGTTCGTTGTTTTACGCAAATAATTGGTAACCAGAGGAGTTCGCTTTAAAGAGTCCAGCTTTATAAGCTTTGCCTTTCCGTTCTTCCAAAGGTAAACCGGAATGTCCATAGGGTTCAGAACATTTGAAACACCACGCTCAATGCCGATATGGAACAGACCGAAATTCCCCGGTTCATGTCCTGCCAGCCAGTGCGTAATGATATCCACCCTGAAGGCATCCTTCCCGAAAATGACATTGTTACTCATAAAATCCCCGGCTTTACCGTCATGTGGCCCACCCGAAAAGCCGTCACCGTCGTGGCCATAAATACCCTCCACAATGTTAATTCCTGTCGGAGTTACACTGTATGAATCGATCATTCGCTGCACCCATTGTTCCATAAATACTCCGCCGCCATATGGTGGTTTTTCCATACGGGTATCCCAGCGCGGAATTCCCTGGCTAAGATGTTTTTTATGAAGTTCAGTAACCCTCTCGATGTAGTCTTCGTGGAAGAACTGGTGATATTGTTGTTCATAGCTTTTGAAAATGCTGTAATTTCCACCGCAATACTGGTGAAACCTTTTTGCAGTAGTCCCCTGCAAATTCTTAATCGAACCGGTGATACCCATCAGATGGGATTTGAACTTGGCGATGTTTATCAGAAATGTATCCGGTCCGGTCATAGGGGCCATGAAACCTACCTCCTTAAAGACAACCCCATTGGGAACTTTCTTGAAAATCACATCATCCTTTTCCAATTCCCAGAAGTGTTTTGTGCTCAGGTCCCTGAGGTTGAAATTGTTCCTTTCAGCCATTTGAGTATAACCCCTGTCGCCCCACAACTGGGGACAGGCACATTCCCTTAAATAGTGTTCTTTGGGACCTTTCTCTTTAACGCTGTTTAAAAATCCTTCGATGAAGTTAATATCGGTGGTGATTCCTACATTGGCAAGGGGGTCGGCGTTGTCAACAGGTCCGCTGCACGTCCAATTGGGCTTGCACGTGATTTTTGTTGAATTCGAATACCCTTCTCCGTTTGATGTTTTGACAAACATCTCTTTTGCCAGAGTTGAGGCAACATCATAGATACCCCGGGTATCACTCTTGCTGTCAATTGAAGTAAGATGGATAAATACAGCCTCAGGATGCTCTTTAATAAAAGGATGAAGGTCAAAACCGGCTTCTCCGGCTGTGGCTAGTTTCGACATTGCGCCATAACCTGGTCCAACCATGGATACCAAACCTGCTGCAGAGGAAACTTTTATGAAATCACGTCTTTTCATCTGGTTATTATCTTTAAATGTAGGAAACTCAGTATCTAACTCATTGTGATATTATTGATCAAAAAATAATTGTGTTTTAAAACCAGATACATTCTCAGCTCCCACATAGTCTGAATATTTAATAATGTACTAATATTGAAATACTTCAGAGTTTTCCGTCTATGAAGTCAAAGGTTGTACCCTGGGAAATTTGATAGGTCCGCGAACAACTTTCTGAATGTGACGCGTAGCCTTGAATTTAGCCCCAATATATTCTCCCAGATATATCTGGCCTGAAATAGTATCTCCTGAGACTGTGCCTGAGAATACAAAAAGAATTCCATCGGCAATATGTCTGTCGGAACTGCTTAGTTTTACCTGGTCACCTTCTACCGTACCCACCATTTCGCGCATTGAAAAATCGCCTTTGTGTGACCCCTTTATCCAGTTACCATCCTGCTCTAAAAAAATGGCATGGCGGCTTGTACTACTGTAGAATTCTATATCAACATCCCAATGACCGGAAATGTTCACTGAGGGGGGATTCATTTCCTTCGGTTTATCATGTTTCTGCGAAAGTATATTGACAATCCGTTCAGCGACGACCTTGTCATTCCCAGGTTGCATCTGGCCTGATGCAATGGTGATCGAGGTATTTCCTGAACCATCACCCTGGTTGCTGTGGACCGCAATCCTGGGTTGTATTGAAGCAAGCTCTGCAGCAACTTCGGGACCGTTGATATTGAATTTCTCAGGATTCCATGTGATTGTCAAAGATGGACTGCGGTTTGAAAGCCCCTGGGGTTCATTAACAGCCGTTTTTATCCCGCTGATCGTTAAGACTTGTTTGGATATTGTTTCGAGGTATGTATGCCATGTTTTCACTTTTTCAACATGGTCGCGGGTTACCCACGATTCAACAGCTGCAAGCATCCCCATCATCTCCTCTTTACCTACTTTATTGTCTCTTCCCGGACCATGGTGAGGCGAGCTCGCCTGCCAGGCTGACATCAAAAGATCCTTCCTCCCCAATAAAAGTCCTGCACACTGAGGGCCGCATAACGCCTTCCCGCCACTGTACGCAACAATGGAAGCCCCTTGCTTCAGATGAACATTTGGAATTGTCAGATCTTCGGCGGCCGCATCTATCAGGATTGGAATCCCTTTCGGATTGGCGATACCTGCAATTGTTTCCAGGGCAAATTTCTCGCCCGGCAGGGTATCAGAACCGGCATTCAGATAGATCATGGCAGTACGCGAATTCAACGCGTTTCGCAACTCCTCCATGCTGTCAACGGTAATAATTTTCGCACCGATATTACGTATAGCATGATCATAGACATTTCGCGAACTTGAAGGGATTACCACCTCGGTCTTATCAAAACCCGATAAGTCAGGGATCCGGATAAGCTTTTCCGGGTTTCCACCGGTGACACATGCGGCAGTAACATGCTTGATTCCTGCTGCACATCCGGCTGAGACCATTCCCCACTCAGCGCCGGTCAGATCGGCTAGTCGACGGCCAACACCAAAAGCGAGCTCATCATATTGAACAAAAAAACCTGATGCAGCATGCATGGCAGCCACTACCTCGGGCCGCTCCACTGATCCCCCGATAATTGTATAGGTCCCAACACAATTGATCACCGGATAAACACCTATCGACTGATATATATTCGGGCCTGGTGTCAGGGGACCGGCTGGTGCAGCCAATAATGAGTCTACAGGCAGAAAACTACCCGATAATGGCAGAATAGCTAAATTTCGGAGAACATCCCTTCGCTTCATGTCGGTTTATTTATAAATTAGTTTGGAATTTTTAAAAAGATTCTAAAAACCGTATAAAAATAACTAATAATCATTTAGATTTTATATTTTTACTTCCATCTCAAAGCGGGATCAGCAAAAAAACTTAATAAACAATCAGAAAATGATCAATCATATTTTTAGCCGTCAGAACCTTGCAGCAAGTTCTTTGATTTTTGTTGCCCTAATCTTCATGGGCGCTGCCAATTACGGTAAAGTCCGGAGTCAGACTGACCATAATGCCAAAACAGAATTCCCGGAAACGGGATTGAACCAGCCCAAAGACTCTTTGGCAAACAGTGTTTTTAGTAGTTCCGGAACTCCAATAAAGCTGTTTAAATCAGTTATTGTGGATAATGACAACACAAAGTGGTTTTTAACAGAACAGGGGATTATAAGCTTTAATGGTGAAAAATGGACTCTTCACGATAAAAACAAAAAAGTACCGACGCAGGATCTGAAGAGTTTTGCACTTGAAGTGAACACCTACGGTCAGGATTTATGGATCGCTTCACCCAAAGGTGCAACAGTCGCAACTATACCTGTTGATGGCAGGACCGGGGCAACAACCTATCATACCGAGAATACCCCTATTCTGACAAATAACGTTCTTCAGGTAGCGATTGGCAAAAGCCCGATGCGCTGGTTTGGAACAACAAAAGGGATTTCGGCATTCAGTCAGGACAAATGGTTAAAGGGCGATTATGAAGAACTTTACCCGGAAGGTCTGTTTGAAGATTACCCGATTACAGCAATGGCTGCAAGTTTGGGTGGCGATTCGCTCTATATCGCCACCGACGGTGCAGGCGTCGCAAGGGTTCGCAGGAATGATGTCGATGGTATTACAGGCGCTTCGGTTTATGCACAATGGGGGCCAATCCTCCTTCCGTCGGATAAGGTTTATAGTGTATTAATTACAACCAATAATACCCAATGGTTCGGAACTGAAAAGGGGCTTGCCAGGCATATTGGAGGAAATACACTCGCTAACTGGACCGTTTTCTCCACTAAGGATGGCCTTCCTGACAACTTTGTCCAGGCCATCGCAGCTGGCAGCAACAGTCAAATATGGATCGGAACAAAGGGCGGAGCCTCCCTGTATGATGGCGCTAAATGGACCGCTTTTACAAAAGTGGACGGATTAAACAGTAATAATATACGTTGTATAACAGTTGACAAATCAGGTGTCGTATGGTTTGGAACAGATGATGGAGTCACCAGCTATAAAGACCAGAAATTTACAAATTACAGATAACGATTTTAAAGATAAACAAATGAAAAAAACACTTTTAATTCTTGCATTTGCCTTGTCATTTACAATTGCGAAAGCACAACGTGTAGGGTCTACTCCTGAGTATATCATCGCGATAACCTCAGAATGGAAAGGCGAACGTTTTGCCGACGGCCGTCCTAAAGTTTCTGACAATATACTTGCCAGACTTAAGAATATCTCACTTGAGGATGCCTGGGGAGTACTCAGGAATAAGGGCTATCTGAACCAATTTGAGGGCAATTGGATGATTATCAATCCCGATAGCGCCATGACAGGTCGTGTAGTAACGGCTCAGTATATGCCATTGCGCCCCGATTTTCAGAAACAGATCAGGGAACAGGGAATTTCAGAAAAACGTTCACCCAAAGGAGCCACCAATTCATGGCCGATCGATGTACTGGTTGAAGGTGACATCTATGTCGCCGATAGCTATGGCAAGGTTGAAGGTGGTACGCTGATTGGAGATAATCTCGGAAATGCAATTTATGCGAAATCAAAAAGAGGTGTGATTTTTTATGGAAGTGTCCGCGATCAGGAAGGAATCAGTGAGATTAAAGGATTTAACGGTTGGATCAAAGGAGAGGATCCTTCCTATATCGACCAGATGATGCTCACTTCAATAAATGCACCCATACGCATTGGTCATGTTACAGTATTGCCTGGTGATGTGGTACTTGCCAAGAAATATGGGACAGTATTTATCCCCGCACATCTGGCTGAGGATCTGGTAATCACCTCAGAAATCACCAATCTACGCGACCAGTTCGGGCATCAGAGGCTTCGTGAAGGGAAATACAAACCCGGCGAAATAGACAGCGAATGGGCTGAACCTGTCAAAAAAGATTTCCTTGACTGGCTTAATCACTATCCGGGCAAGCTTCCGATGACAAAACAGGATCTGGATAACTACCTGAAAGAACGGAATTATTAATATCTATCTAATGAGCAGTATCTTAAAAAGGATCATTGAGCAGAATAAATCCAGGGAGAGTGCCGATTCTGCGGCGATTCTGTCACAAATCGCTGACAATCAAACCAGCAATAACCGGAGAGACTTTCTCCGGAAATCTGTTCTTGGAGGGATGACACTTGGCGGATTGATCTCTTTAAATATCGAAGATTCTATCGCCCAGACTACGGCTAATGTAAGCAGGGCATCGAGTCCATCTGATCTTAAGATAACCGATTTGCGGTATGCACTGACATCTGTTATGGGAGGTACTGCGATCATCAGGATTGATACCAACCAGGGAATTTATGGGCTGGGAGAAGTCAGAGACAGTGCCGATGTCCGCTATGCTTTGATGCTCAAAAGCCGTATCCTGGGAATGAATCCCTGTAATGTTGAGATGATATTCAAAAAAATCAGGCAATTCGGTGGCCCTTCACGGCAGGCAGGAGGGGTGTGTGGTGTCGAAATGGCCCTTTGGGATTTATGCGGCAAAGCATATAACGTACCGGCATGGCAATTGTTAGGTGGCCGTTATCGCGATAAAATAAGATTGTACGCCGATACACCCGAGGCGAATTCTCCCGAAGAACAACTCAAACTGATAAAATTCCGGACAGAAGATCAGGGATATACTTGGCTTAAAATGGATCTGTCAATCAGTGAGCTAAAAGGAAAACCAGGAACGTTGGTGAATTCAAAATTTTGGGAAAGCAATGACAGGAACCTCTCGCAATGGGGGGATCAATCCGACTACATGTCATACGGAAATACCCAACACCCATTCACTCAGGTACAGATTACTGAAAAAGGGATTGAGGAACTTGCACGGATTGCAGGAGAAATCCGCAATCTTGTGGGATATGAAATTCCTCTTTCTACTGATCACTTCGGACATTTTGACCTCAATAACGGAATAAGACTGGGAAAGGCACTCGAAAAATACAGGCTGGCCTGGATGGAAGACATTGTCTCGTGGGAATTAACAGACCAATGGAAAACTATGTCCGATGCATTGGAAACACCTTTGCTCACAGGCGAGGATATCTATCTGCTTAAAAACTTTAAACCGTTGATTGATATTCATGCAATTGATATTATTCATCCCGACATTGCCACCGCGGGAGGACTACTGGAAACAAAACGAATAGGCGATTATGCCGAGGAACACGGCATCGCGATGGCAATACACCAGGCGGGTACGCCCGTTTCATTTATGGCTTGCGTCCATTGTGCCGCAGCCACCCAGAATTTTCTGGCCCTCGAGCACCATTCTGTCGATCTCCCATGGTGGGAAAGTCTGGTTAAAACAACAGATGGCCGGCAATTGATCACCAAAGGTTTTGCCACCGTACCTCTTACAGCGCCCGGATTAGGAATTGAATTAAATGAGGAGGAGGTGAAAAAACACCTGCATCCCAGAGATAAAAGCTATTTCGCTCCTACAACCGAATGGGATGATAAACGTTCACATGACAGGGTATTTAGTTGATTTGAAATTAAATATCAAATAATAAATAGTTTTTATAAAAGACCAGGCTTATGAAAAAACGAATCAGCACTTTATTACTTATTTTTTCTGCGGTATCATTCCTGAGCTCACTCTACCTGCTGGCTGCAAATGCTGTTTCAGGAGCTGGCCCGCTTTTAATTGCTGGTTTTGTTGCACTTGCTATTGGCGTTAGAGGTTTCGCACCTGTGAAAGGGTTTTCATATACAATCTGGATTTTTACCGCTGTAACAACATCGATGTTTTATCCCCAGTACTTTCTTTCGCTGGGTGATTTTCAGCTTAAATTGCTGATTATACCACTTCTGCAAGTCATTATGTTCGGGATGGGATCCCAAATGAGCTTTGAGGATTTTACCGGCGTAATCAAAATGCCAAAAGGTGTTTTAATCGGGGTTGGGTCACACTACCTGATTATGCCGCTTGTCGGGTTCGGAATAGCACATATCTTCAATTTCCCTCCCGAAATTTCAGCAGGAATTATCCTAATAGGATGTGTACCAAGCGGTTTGGCATCCAATGTCATGTCTTATATTTCGAGGGCGAATCTAGCCCTGGCTGTCACAATTGGTGCCATTTCAACGCTGATCTCTCCGTTTGTAACCCCTTTTTTAATGCGATTGCTTGGAGGACAATATATCGAGGTGAACTTCTGGAGCATGATGCTCGATATTCTTAATATGATCATCCTTCCAATAGTAGGCGGATTTATTTTCAATCTTTTTTCAGTAAGCGGGAAAACAAAAAAACGATCTGAAATTGTTCAACTGGTAATCTATTTGATTATCATTTTGTTGACGAACCTGGTTTACATGAAGGCAAAGAATGCCGATATGGAAGGATTTGCAGTTGCATTTGTAAAATCACTTTGCTGGTTTTATATGCTTCCGATGTTTGGAGCATTAGGTTTGCGACACCTGATGCAGGGAGATAAAAAGTGGATTGATAAAGTTCTTTCAATGATCTCGATGGTGGGGATAGCGGTAATTATCACGATTATTACTGCTGCCGGTCGCGAAAGCCTGTTAAAAGTTGGAATATTGCTGATTATTACTAGTTTCCTTCATAACATAACAGGCTACACCCTGGGATATTCAATTTCGTGGATCTTCGGAATGCCCGAGAAAGACAGACGTACCGTGGCTTTTGAAGTCGGGATGCAAAATGGCGGCCTTGCTTCAGGTTTGGCACTTCAGATGGGAAAACTCGCAACAGTAGGTCTTGCGCCTGCAATATTTGGCCCTTTGATGAATGTTACCGGTTCGGCTCTTGCCACCTGGTGGCGCGGGAGAACTCCTGAAGAACAAGGGGAAACAATTTGAAAATAAATAGTTAAGCAAAACTGGACACTAAACGGTGCTTTTCTTCTCAGATCGCATAACTTTTAAAAGCGAATTTACAATC
>CAIOOC010000924.1 GCA_903859795.1 uncultured Bacteroidia bacterium | reverse complement strand
AGTATTGAATTATTAGGAGAATTAAAGGAAGGAACATTGCTTAAATTATCGGCATCAGAAAAAGCCGAAGCAAATGAAATTGTCAATGACTTGGTGAATAATCTAAAAAAAATAAGTGATCACGGTAAACGGGCAGATTCTATTGTAAAGGGGATGTTACAGCATTCACGAGGAAGCACCGGCAAAAAAGTACCAACCGACATTAACGCCTTAGCTGATGAGTGCCTTCGTTTATCCTATCATGGATTCAGGGCAAAAGATAAGGAATTTGAAGTAAATTTAACCTCAAGTTTCGACAAAAGTATTGGCATAATGGAAGTTATACCCCAGGATATAGCTAGCGTATTATTGAACCTATTCAATAATGCATTTTATGAAGTAAATATAAAGAAGAAACAAGGGAACAATGCTTTTGAACCACATGTTTCAGTGACTACAAAAAGAGTTGGGAATAAGGTAAAGCTTACTATAAAGGATAATGGTAATGGCATTCCCCAAAAAGTAGTGGACAAGATATTTCAACCCTTCTTTACTACCAAACCTTCAGGACAGGGTACCGGGCTAGGATTATCTTTAAGCTATGATGTTATTAAAGCACATGGTGGAGAACTGAATGCCGAAACACAGGAGGGAGAGGGAAGTGAATTCAGTTTTGTTTTGCCAGGCGATAATTAATTTTTCATTATTTCAGGGGGGTGCTAATGCTGCATGCACTACAACGGTACTGCATTTTTCTGAATGAACTGATCCAAAGCAGATGGAGCAGGGCCGATGTAATGAAAACATTCTGCCCATTCGAGGCCGTATTTTGCGCCGTTTACCCTGTCCGGTTCAAGAACAAATTCTCTGATATAATTTGAATTGGCTGTATTGTCATCATCTCCTAATATTTGAAGCTTTTTCCCTTCAGCGGCAAGTTTTTTTCTCAGGTTCGAACCTGTATCACCTCCTGGCCCCTGGGTTTTGCACACCAGGTTACTCTCGATTTTCTTATCCACAAATCTGCTTATATCAACTACCCTGTTGACTATCTGTGGACCCCTGGCAAAATAGTACCTCTCTTTTACAACATGTGGCTTCACAACCTCAAGTTGTTCAGGATAGTCACTGCTCAGTCCGGCCATCCATCTTGCTGCTTCAACTGCCTTGGCAGTGACGTAATGATCGGGATTCTCTTCATATAATCCCGAAGGATCATAACAAATAAGTGTATCAACCTGTAACAGCCTGAAGAGGAAGATAAGCCTGCCTTTGATCTCCTGGATATTATATTCATCCATCCTGTGATTTGAGTAATTCAGGTCATATACCTTCTTTAGCCCTAATACCCTGGCAACTTCTGCATTATCTCTTTCATTGTTAAGGAACCTTTCACCTGAACTTGCACCTGCACCGGCAGCTTCATCATTGGAGGTCCGAATCAGGTATCCCGTGTAACCTTCGTAGATAAGTTTTGCGACGGTTCCGGCAGCAAATATAGGAATGTCATCACAATGCGGCTGGATTACGGCCAGGACCTTCCCTTGATGGGGTTTGTCATCCGATACTCTTTCTATTACTACTTCTTCATTGGTAAGTGAAGGATGTACGGTTTTCTGAGAAGTAAAGCCCATTGAGGCGCAGGAAACCGGTATCATTGCAGTAAGCGCCAGGTTATTCGAAATAAAACTTCTTCTTTTCATTTTTGCATTATTTTAATGACATAAAATTAATGAAATTGACAAATTATTTTTGGGATGAAAATCGGATTAATTTGTTTCTGAGCGTCATGGATAGGCGAAATTTCGTCCTTATGGATCCTGTCCTGAGATTTGATAATAAACTTTGGTTTTTCAATCCGTTAATTCAGATTTGAATTTAATCTTCAAATTAGTTGCGGCTTGAGCCTGGTAAGGCTTGATATTCTGTATCTTGAATTGATTGCGTTTTCAATGTACACATGAGTATACATTTATATACACGATTTAATTGGTTCATAAATTAATCTCCCAGGCTCTGAGTTCGTCGAAAATAGCTTTCCCGTCGCGCACAACGAAACCCACCCGTCCTGTAGCTCCACTGGTAAAATAGGTTTGAACAAGCAAGTCGTTCAGATAAAGTTCGAAAATGTCGTTTCGAAACAAAAGTTTGAAAGTTGAGGTGGTGCTTTCCGGGATTCCGGCCACAGCGGCACATCCAAACCCGATACGGTCCTTGCAGTCGAAGTGTGCATCTTCTGACAAACGCAATACTCCGAGTTCAGTCAGACGGCAGGTATGAAATAATACTGCCGTTCCTTTCAGAGGTCGTTCCTCAAAAAATAAACCGATACCAGGGATTCCCTTTGTGAGGATTCCCTGGTTTAATGGATCAACTTTCAATTGTCCTTCAAACACGAATCCTTTCCTGGGGTCAAACTTTTCATTTAGCATGACTATTGTCGTTCTGGGATCTGCGTAGCCTATATAACTTGGGTTGGCTCCAGGTTGCCGGCTAAGCCTTACTGAATCTCCTTCGACGCTGAAAAAATCTTCTGAGTTTTCTTTTTGATTTTCCGGAAAGGGAAATAGCAGGGTACAGTTTTTTGGTTTAATAGGTACAGGATTACCTTTGATTGCTTCATTTCCCTCCCAATAACCCATCCGGAGATGTCCGTCCTTATCGACCACTGCCTTTTTCAAAGGTGCATGCCACCATTTTTGAATTGCAGAATGAATATCAACAATATAATTGGTAATCAATAACTCATTGGGTAACCTGCAGAAACGGGCCCAAAGTGCCACTGTGATATAACCAGAGCTACCGTTGAGCCTAAAGGCTTCGAAGTCTGGTCGGAATGGGCCATCAGGCGAGTCAGATACGAAAGTGAGTGTGGAATAATT
>CAIOOC010000923.1 GCA_903859795.1 uncultured Bacteroidia bacterium | reverse complement strand
TTATGCACGGTACTCACTGGGTTTTCGCTTCAAATTCTGATAAACTGCGAAAAATATAATATAATAATTTAAATATCAATACATTAATTAATAATTTATAATCATGAAACATTTAAGAAATGCCTTATTTATGCTCGCCATTTTTGTGCTTACATCTTGTACAAAGAAGGATACAGCCGTCGTATCAACGCCGTTGTTAAAAGTCGGTGTAACTGTTAGTAATACTGCCCCATTGTCGGGTGCCATTAAAGGAACATTGCTCGCCAATCAAACTTACAGCATATCGGGAGATGTTATCATCAATGCAACCGATACGTTATTGATTCAGCAAGGTGTTAAAATAAATATTTCAAACGGCGCTAATTTTATTGTTCATGGGACGTTCATAAGTCTCGGTTCAAAAAGCGCTCCAATTACAATCACCGATCCTACAAAAACCAAAACAACGGGTAATTCTTCAGCAGCAACCGATCCTGCGTATGTAGGTGGTTGGGGAGGTATCTATTGCGATGTTACCTGTCCGCTGTTGGTAATCAAATGGACCCATCTTGACTTTGGTGGAGCCGGTCTTATTGCTCCACCGTTCACCGGACCTTCAACTGGCGACCAGTATATTATTTACTGGCAGAATCCAAACGGTAACCTGATCCTCGAAGATTCCTGGTTATATGGAAGTCCGGATGATGCAGTTCGTTTTTACGGTGGCCATATCAACGTGATGAGGAACACTCTTGAAAAACTTGGTGGTACAGGTGGAGATGGATTTAATGCCAAAGGAGGTACCCAGGGAAATATGGCTTATAACCTGATTATTGGTGGTGCAACAAACGGAACAAAATCAGCAAATGATGGAGCCAAGGGATCTATTCAAACTCAGATTGCCATGTACAATAATACCTATGTTAACGGAGGTTTCAGAAATACCGGAACCTATGGTGCACGGAGTGGGTCTATTGAGGTTGAAAATAATTCAAGAGCACTGGCTTATAATAACCTGATCGTGGATTGTAATTTTGGTGTCCGTATTGCAGGTGGTAATAATGTAACTGCAAAAGTCTATCTGGCCGATACCTTAAGCCATGTCGATGGCCCGATCCTGAAAACGGCATATGGTCACAATTTCTTCTATGTAGATAACGTGGCTCAGGCAAATCAGATTGTTCCGACAAATATTGCACAAGCTGTGGTTACACATCCGCAAGCTACGGATATTCCAAATATGTATGCCTTCCTTGGTCCTACCTATACTTTCGGCTTCACTTATGACGGAACATCCTTGGTGGGACAGAACAATCCGAAATTTGTAAACTACACCCTTCCAAATATGAATTTTGAAAATCAGGCATCGGTTGACGGATTTGATTTTCACCTTATGGCAGGTTCACCAGCAGCCGGGAAAGGATTAACGACCTTTTCTCCGATTATAAATGTTCCGGTTAATAAAAACTTTGGATCAACTGAAATTACCCCTCCGGGAAAAGATATCGGCTGTTATCAGTTGGATGGCACCGGTAACCAGCACTGATGTGCATTTATCAAATTGAGTATTCAAATAACCTCCTGCTTTCGACCGGCAGGGGGTTAATTTATTAAATGACCCCTTTCAGAAGCAATTAATCATATTTTTCAATCAAATGTTACCGCAATGTATAAGAATCTAGCTGCCAAAATTCGACTTTATAGATCAGATCTAAAAGGATTGCTTTTCATCACTCTATTGATAGTAATTTGCTCAAACGCAGATGCCAAAACCCATAAACTGGTTCAGTTTATTTTTACTTCAGATTCCCATTTCGGGATAAAAAGGCTCGCTTTTCAGGGTGACTCAAATGTTTACGCTAATGTCGTAAACGCCGCTATGGTTGCGAAGATGAATAGTCTGCCAAATGAAAAACTGCCAGAGGACGCGGGGATAAATGCAGGAAATCTTGTCGGTGGAATTGATTACCTGATTA
>CAIOOC010000922.1 GCA_903859795.1 uncultured Bacteroidia bacterium | reverse complement strand
CGATTTGTTCCTTGTAATGATTTACCCAAAACGATTTTACAAGAAATTCATTTCTGACAAATTCGGATATACTGATCCAGACTGCAGCCAAAAAAATAGGGATGATAGTTTTTTGAATGATTTTCTTGATCGTAGTGTTATTCGGTTTACACTATAAATATATTTTTTAGTTTCATTTTCCTATTCAGCATTTATACCAAAGAATTGTATTTTAAGGCATCCTGTTAAAATTCTCATATTTAACCGTCCACTCCCCATTTTCAGGAAAACCTGGTGCCTCTCCCGTTGATCCATCCCATCCTCCGGCCATCATTGCTACTGCGGTTAATAATGCACCATTCGACGGGAAGTAAGGGAATGGACCACCTGTTGCCAAACCGTGTTCGTCGAATTGAAAACCCGGATAACTGTTCAGGAGCATTTCAACGGCTAACCCTGGATTTCCGGTTCGCGCAGCTGCCATTGCCAGCATTGGGAAATCCCATCCCCATGTCCGTTTAAAATCCCATGCGGAAATCACTTTATTCAGCGTCATTCTGAAACAGGCGCTATCAACACCATCACCGGGCAACATTCCAAAAGTACCGATCAGGGCAGGATGTTCGAAAGCAAATTTCGTCCACATGCTATCCAGGTTCTGATGAGTGATGTAAAGACCTTGCTGTTCCGGTATAGGAGAAAGTTTATATAGTACACTATCCCATTTATCTTCCCGGCTAAGTCCCAGACGCTCACGCCAAATCTGGGCAGTTCTTAAACCAAAACGCCAGTAACCAAGTTCAAAAGCGGGATTTAAGGTCTCTTCAGGTTTCGTATTTTCAGAAACAATGAAGATCGGGGGTCCTAAGATAAAACGATCCTTTTCTTTTTCGTACCAGGCGAAATCTGCCATAAACTGCGCTGATTCAAAAACGATATCCCTCCAGTTATCAAGAGTTTCGGGTGTTGGATGGATGCGATAGTCTAATTCTGCGAAATAAATAGGATGAGGCTGTTGCCAGATAAGCAGGGCATGAATGGGATGGGGCCAATCGCGATCCTGATCGCCGGTACACTTAGGCCAGCGGGCTCCAACATATCCCTGTTTGCTTGCCCGATTTTTTGAAGTCGGAAGAAAGTCGCGGTAAACATGCAGACATTTATCAAACAGTGGCCATCTGTTCCATAATGCAAAGTGCACACCATGCCACCAGATCATTTCAAAATGATAACGGCCTGACCAACCATTGTTTACCAAACCAGATTCCTGAGGTGGAAAGGAACCTGCCTCGTTTACTTTCATCAGGTATTGAGATATTATAACCCTGCGTTCGAGCTCCTTCCACCGTTTGTCTTTACTCTTCGATAAGTCAATAGCAGCCCCGGATTGCCAATAACCGGCCCACGAATTGCGGCTTTGAGTGATCACTTCAGCTGCGGTAAACCGGCCAGGATTGAGCTTTCCCGGAGAGAATTCACACGTGAAAGCAAATTCGTCCGAAGAGGCCGGATCAAGGTAGAACCGGTGAGGAGAGGAAATTGTATCGCCTGATAATAACTTTGCTTTATCCTTCCAACTCAATGAAACAAAATATTGGGTGCTGTCGAGTTTCCTGCTGATAATTGCAGATTTGTCTCCCTGTGTTGATACTCTTGAAGAATGTCTGCCGGGTTGATTATAGCTTCCAATGTAATCGGCAAATTGGTTTGAATCGGCATAAGGAAAGTCGAATACGATTTTAATCCGACCATTTTTGATAAGATCTGATTTGATGGAGACCCCAATCATATCCCGTGAAGGATGGCAGGCAGTTTTTACGCTTACATCTAGCCCTTCAAGTGTAAAATAACTGTAAATAATACCACTCCACAAATCTGTTTCCTGACGGACATTTTTAAGATCTGTCTCGGTTGCTCTGTTTCCATCTGACTTCAGCAAAACCAATCCAATTCGTCCCAGGTTAAACCTATGAGGGTTACAGGATAACCACGATGATAACTCCGATTGTTCGCTATTTGGAATATTATATCTGACCATTCGTCCATGGGTATTCAGCGTAAGGCCCTTAAAATCTTCGATCTTTTGTCCTCCAGGAAGGGGAAAACTGTGCCAGCTCCACTGGGACAAGGTATTGAACGGGACGAATGTCTGTAATCCGGTAATATCAACACCAAAAGCAAATTCCCCGTTTCCAACCTGGGCAGGGCTTTTGGGATTCGTTGAAGTGGTAATAATCCGATGACGGTCCACAACAGCTTTCCGATCGATTTTACTCTGATTGCTTCGTGCAACACAATTCAGGGATATAATAAATATCAGAATTGTCTGAAGTAAGATCTTTATTTCAATCTGTGAATTCTTAATCATGGCTAATCCATTTGATAATCACTTACCTGAGGTACTTGTCAAACCAGTTTAGCATTCTTTTCATGTAATCCAGGATATGTTTTTCTTCGGAAAAACTGTGTTGTTCACGAGGGTAAATGACCAATTCACAGGCTACTCCATAATGACGAAGTCCGCGATAAAACTGCTGAGACTGTCCAGCAGGATCTATTGGATCTGCTTCACCCTGAATAATCAGCGTAGGTGTCTTTACATTTTTAACAAAAGTAATTGGGGAACTTTTAGTAAAGTTTTTGAGGTTTTCATAGGGCGTTCCAAAAAACCATCTGTCATAGGCCGAATTGTCTTCAGTACCATACTCGCTGGCCAGGTCAGACAAGCCTGCTCCTGTCATTGCAGCCTTAAAACGATTGGTTTGGGTAACGGCCCACATAGTCATGTAACCTCCATATGACCAACCTGTAATACCCAAACGGTTAGTATCAACGTCCCCACGAGCGACCAAAAAGTCGATACCAGCCATCAGATCCTTGAAATCACTACCCCCCCAGTCATTTTTATTTTTTGTTAAAAATTCCCAGCCATAGCCAGTCGAGCCACGAATGTTAGGGCAGAAAACGGCATAACCTTTATCCAGAAATAATTGACTCCATGGCATATAACTATCTGTCCATGCTGCAGAGGGCCCACCGTGAATAATAACAATCAGCGGAACTGCTCCCTTTACATTGGCAGGTTTGTAAAACGACCCCTCGATGACAAGTCCGTCAAAGCTTTTGTAATGAATAAATTCAGGTTCGATCAGATGGTACTTTTCAAATTCCTTGTTGAAGCCGGTTACCTGCAATGACACACTATCCTGAAGTTTAACCCACAATTCCTCAGGACGGATGCTGCTTAAACGCGTATAGGCTATGGCACCGGACGGGGATATATCAAAGAGACCAACATTTTGGTTCAAAGGAAAGGGAGCAATAGTTCCATTTCGTTTTAAAGTAAACAGTCGAGTATGAAACCCATTTTGAGCTGAAAAAATAATGTTTCCATTAGGTAATATCCTATAATCATTTACAGGAAGATCAAGTTTCTGGGCTGTAGCATTTCGTGTGGCACCCTGTTCAAGAGATTGCAGAAAAAGATCATGAGGCATTGGTCCATTCTCACGTGCTGAAATAAAGCCCATTGTTTTGGAATCAGGAGAAAATCGTATCTCACCCCAGAAAGGATGCATATGCCCTTGAAGTGAAGTGAAACTTTCCACTTCAAGATTGAAAAATTTCAATTCAGAAATACCCTCATCGGCTTCCGGCAGAGGTTGCACCATCAGGGCTAAAGAGCGGCCATTGGGGAGCCATTTAATTTCGCTGATTTTCCAATTCTGTAAACTCTTTTGAACGGCTTTTTGTGATACAATATCGACAAGCCAAAGCCTCGTTGGCTTTTCACTATTGGCAATAGTTTCATCTTCCCGATCTTTGATTTTTTTCTCTTCATCGGAGGAGGCAGGTTCCTTTGCGAGATAGGCTATCGTTTTTCCATCGGGTGACCATTCAAATGCCTCCACCGATGTTTTGGATTTGGTAACAGGAATGGCCTCTCCACCTCTCAACTTCAGAAGATAAATCTGGGTTTCACCATCGCGGGCAGAAAGAAAAGCCAAACTTTTGCTGTCGGGAGACCATTGGGGATAGTAATCTGATTTGGGGGACCTGGTAAACTGATAAAGTTCCTTTGATTGAATTTCATAGATCCAGATATCTGAATTGGGTGGCAGGTTCCCTTTTACAGGTTCAGTCACGACAAAAGCAACTCTTTTTTCATCCGGAGATATACGCACTGCTGAGATGCGAAATCGTGAGACTAATTTCGCTATAGTTAGTGAATCATCCTTGATCTGCGAAAAGGAGGATAAACTGAAACAAAACAATAAAATAATGGAAGCTTTAATCACAAGAACAAGTTACTATTTTGATAAAGAAATAATTACAAGCTAGATGCCAAATATTTCATTTTAATCTTCAGCGGCAAGTATCATCATCGAAATATGATGAAGTCTCACAAGGTTTGTTTTTGTATGTCCCAGCCCATTTGAATTGATCTCTCCGTTCTGCGCAACGATTAACCAGTTTTCCATAGGCACTTCATATTCAACCGAGTAATTGTTCCCATTCAGAAGGACCAGGATCCTTCGCCATCGGTCACCATTGGCATGATCGCAAAGCTCATAGGCAATGACCCCAGGGATATAATGGCCAAAAAACCGCAGTTTCGTCCGGACAGTAGCAGCATCCGGAATTCTGAAAGCAGGGTGTTGACGCCTTAATTCAATACAGCTTCTCATAAAACGGACTAACCACGGATATTCAGTCTTGCGTGTCCAGTCGATTTGATTGATATAATCGGGTGAACGGTAAGAATCCGGATGCCCCCCCTTGGAGCGGAGCATTTCGTCACCTGCATGAATAAAAGGGACTCCCTGGGAGGTTAGTATTACACCGAAAGCGAGACGGGCCATCCTCTCAACAGTTTCCAGCGAGGCTTCCGGACAGGAGTACTGAAGCTTATCGAACAAGGTTAAATTATCATGACATGAGACATAATTTATGCATTGAGCAGGTGAATTTGCCCATGCATCGCGGGATGTGTTTACATAATCATATATAATCTGATCGTGTTTAACAGCAGCAGTAATGGCAAATTTGAGTTGCTCCTCCCGCAAAGTAATTCCACTGATAAAACCCGCGTTGTTCCTGTCAAACGGTGAACCTTTAAGGCCGTTACGCATATCATCACAAAATGAGGCGATCCTATCGAGTTTCAATGTATTGTATTTAAGTGCCCTGAACTCGCCAGAAAGCGGACTTTCACCTGCACTCCAACCTTCCCCGTACAGAAATATATTGGGGTCAATCTTATCAAGACTGTACCTGATCAGGTTCATTGTCTCAATATCAATAAGACCCATCAGATCGAAACGGAAACCATCAATATGGTATTCTTCAGCCCAATATACAACAGAATCGACGATATAACGTCTGACCATCTCACGTTCAGTGGCCAGCTCAGTCCCGCAGCCGCTCCCATCAGAAAAGGTACCATTTGTATTGAACCTGTAAAAATATCCTGGCACAGACTGATTAAAATATGACTCGAAAATAAGTCCCGTATGATTATAAACAACGTCAAGGATTACTCCCATTTCATTGTTGTGCAGTGAATTAACAAGTTGTTTGAGTTCTCTGATCCGGCTTGTCCCATCTGAAGGATCAGTTGAATACCATCCTTCTGGGGTATTATAGTTCAACGGATCGTAACCCCAGTTATAGTGGGCTGCAGGGTTTAATTCATCAACAGTATAAAAATCGGCCACCGGCAATAAATGAACATGGGTTATGCCCAATTCATTTAAATGGTCGATTCCGGTTGCCTCGCCTGTTGCAAGACGGGTTCCGGATTCAGTAAATCCCAGATATTTGCCCTTGTTTTTTATCCCGGAAGATGGTGACATAGAAAAGTCGCGGATATGAACCTCATAAATAACCATATCCGTCGGGTTGGTTTTGGTACGTCGGCGGTCGGACTTCCATCCTGGAGGATTGCTCTTTTCGGGATCGATTATTACACCGCGGCCTCCATTTACCCCTGTGGCTTTCGCATAGATATCAGGCCCTTCTTTGAGCCATCCAAATTCATCCTTGACCTGGATTGTATAAAACTGCCCTTCAAGATTACCTGTGATCTCATAAATCCATGTTCCTTCCTCGTCTGGCAGAAGCTGAAATTCTTTCGTTGGTTTACCCCCTGCGGCTGAGGTATAGAGTCTGAAAAAAATACGCTGTGCCGAAGGGGCCCATATACGTATTTTTGTCTTTTCGGGTGTCCAGAATATGCCCAGATCATTCCCCTCATAGACAGGAAAATCGTTAAAATCACTCTCCTTAAATTTCCAGTTTCTCATTCAATTAAAACCATTTCAACCTGATTGTCTGACTCTTGTATCTCTTTCCACTGAGATCTCTCATTTCCACACTCATTCGGCAGGCAAGTTGCAATTCAGGGACTGTCTCATAAAATTGTTCCAACGAAATATCTAACAAATAGGTGTTATCTTTCTCAAGAAGTATCGGATAAATCTCTGAGTGCTCAACTTTGAGAACCCGGAATTTCCGTTTTGTAAACCACCTTTTAAAAATAAGAACAGGTGCGTGAAGATCTATCTCCCTTGTTCCGGTATTAGTAACTACCATTTGGATATACGCGGGATTGAAACGGCTGCTTTTAAAGAGATCGATTGATGCTGAAAATGGTTTCGTCCGTCTGTTAAACGACATTTTTTTCCCTGAGGTTCCCCTGGCAAAGGTGCGTGAACGGTTGAACACAAAGTATCCTATCACCACCACGATGATAATCAGAATTCCTTTCATCAACATTAATTCAAAATTTGACAGCATCATTATCGCTAAGATTGAAATTGCGGTTATACCTGTTTTTTCAGGTCATCAATATCTGGTATGGTAAGCTACCGCAAAAGAATAGAAATTAAAAGAGACAAACAAACATTTTTTTTAATTCCACCGTTTCCCGCGAACAGGATTTTTTAACCTTCCGGATGCTATTTTAACAGGGGGCAGTTCTTCTCCGACAATACGAAAATCAAGTTGTTTCCGCTCAAGATTTGCCCGTGCTATTTCGACTTCTATCACATCTCCCAGCTGATATTTTTTGTGGGTACGACGACCAATGATGCAATAGTTTTTTTCGTCAAACTCGTAGAAATCATCAGTTAACTCGAACATCGGAATCATTCCTTCACATTTATTCTCATCCAGCTCAACATAGATACCCCACTCTTTGACTCCAGAAATCACCCCTTTGAATTGCTGTCCAATCTTATCTGCCATAAATTCAACCTGTTTATATTTGATCGAAGCACGCTCTGCATTGGCAGCTTTATTCTCCATGTCGGACGAATGTTTGCACATCTCTTCATACTGATGAGCCTGAACCGAGCGCCCGTCTTCGAGATATCGGGCCAATAAGCGGTGGACCATCATATCGGGATATCGGCGGATTGGCGAGGTAAAATGGGTATAGAATTCAAATCCCAAACCATAATGACCGATGTTTCGTGTAGAGTATTCTGCTTTTGCCATGGTCCGGATCGCGAGTGTTTCAATTACATTCTGCTCCTTTTTGCCAGCTACATTATCCATAAGTTTATTCATCGATTCCATAACAGTGCGCGGATTATTGGTCATAATACCATACCCAAACCGTTTGATAAAGTGATTGAAGGAATCGAGTTTATCAGGATCGGGTTTATCGTGAATACGGTAAACAAAGGTGCGTTCCTTCTTTTTTTCACCCGGCTTGCCAACGAATTCGGCCACTCTTTTGTTGGCCAGGAGCATAAATTCTTCGATGAGTTTGTTAGAGTCTTTAGATTCTTTGAAGAACACGCTCAATGGTTTGCCATCTTTATCGATTTCAAATTTCACCTCAACACGGTCAAATCCGATAGAACCCGACTCAAACCTGATTTCTCTAAGTTTTTTAGCCAGGCGGTCGAGCGTGAGGATCTCCTCCTTTAAATCACCCTCCCCCGTTTCGATAACTTGCTGCGCCTCTTCGTATGCAAACCGGCGATCGGAATAGATTATAGTCCTGCCAAACCATTCATGATGTATCATGCTGTTGTCATCCAGTTGAAACACTGCTGAAAAGCATAATTTCTCCTCGTGTGGTCTGAGTGAACAAACGCCATTTGACAATTTCTCAGGCAACATGGGAACCACCCGGTCGACGAGGTAAACCGAAGTTGCCCGGTTATAGGCCTCTTCTTCGAGCAGTGATTCAGGTTTTACGTACCAGGTAACATCCGCAATATGAACCCCCACCTCCCACAATCCGTTTTCGAGTTTTTGAATAGAGAGGGCATCATCAAAGTCTTTGGCATCGGCCGGATCGATCGTAAATGTAGGTACCCGACGAAAGTCACGCCTGTTTTTTATCTCTTCTGCAGGAATCTCAAAAGGAATCTTTTCTGCTGCCTCATTTACCGCCTCCGGATAAGTGTAAGGGAGTCCAAATTCAGCCAGAATTGCATGCATTTCGGTATTGTTGTTTCCGGCATCACCAAGGACATCAATTATTTCGGCAAACGGATTTCTGGCGCGCTCAGGCCAGTCCATAATCCTGGCTATTGCCTTTTGCCCGTGTTTCGCTCCCATTAATTTCTCTTTGGGAATAAAAAGATCAAAAGGGGTCTTTTTATTGGGGATCAAGAAGGCGCTGAATTGAGAAATTTCGACTGTTCCGACAAATGTTGTCTTCGCACGTTCCAGAATTTCAGTTACTTCGGCCTCAGGGGTGCTTTTTTTACGGCGTGCATAAAGCCGCACTTTGACTTTATCTCCATCAAGGGCATGATTCATATTGGCAGATGAAACAAAAACCGGCTCCTCCAACTCTTCACTTGTAACCTGTCCATATCCTTTGGAATTAAGCTCCATTATACCTGTTATAGTACCACCCTGTGATTTGAGACGATATTTGCCACGATCAGTTTCTACAAGTGTATCGGCATCTCTCAGCTCCTGCAGAACCACATTGACCAGCTGCAACTGACCAACATCCCTGGCTCCGACTGCAGCTCCAATTTGTTTATAATTAAATGACTGATTGCTGTTTTGATAATATACTTCAAGTATTGCCCGTTTTAAGCCATGCTTATTAAAACTGAGTGCCTTGTTCTTTTTTTTGTCTTTAGCCATAATCCATGAATTTTGTAAATAAAGGTACTTTATATTTTTAATTATCAAGTTTATTTGGGTTATGATTTTAACCCTTTCCGGTTTCGTTTATGTAAATTTGTATATATGTACAATAGGTTGAACTCAGATAAATGAACCTGGTCGATGATATTATCTCCCTGTTCTATCCCCGTTTGTGTGCCGGATGTAATATTTCACTAGTAAAAGGTGAAGAGCTACTCTGTTTAAACTGTATAGCAGACCTTCCTCGTACAAATTACCATTTGGTCAAGGAAAATCCTGTTTTTCAGCAATTTATCGGAAGGGTTTCCATTGAGCATGCAACTTCATTCTGCCGTTTCGATAAGGGAGGACGCTTGCAACACCTGCTGCATCAATTAAAATATAACGGGAATCGCGAAATAGGTCATAAAATGGGGTTACTATTCGGATATGATCTAATAGAGAGCAACTTATATGGCACAATTGATGCAATAATACCTGTTCCGTTACATCCCGCGAAAGAGAAAAAGAGGGGTTTCAATCAGAGTGCTGAAATATGCAAAGGATTATCTGAGGCGATGAACAGACCGCTTTTAACCGGTTATTTAAACAGGGATCTCTATACAGAATCTCAAACGCGCAAGGGACGGTTTGAGCGTTGGGAAAATGTAAGTGGCATTTTCAGCGTTAAGAACTGCGAAGTAATAAAAGGGCTGCATCTTCTTCTTGTAGATGATGTTATAACTACCGGAGCGACTCTTGAAGCAGCGGCTTCTCCCTTGCTTGAAATTCAGGGAGTAAAAGTGAGCATTGCTACGCTGGCATGTGCCTGAGGGTGTGTGAATCGGGTGGCGCGATTTTCAATTGCGGAAATTAAATGGCATATTCTCAATACCTGCGGTTGTAAAACCACAGGAGAAATTAACCAGATTCAAGTCTGCAGTTTAATACCCTAAAAAAATCAGATATACTCAAGTCCGAGGTTAAAAACCGCGGCACCCAATCGTGGAACCCAATCGCAGTACCCGGATTATTGCGTGAGTGTAAACCTGAAACTCACGCCGAAATTGGAATTGGTAGTACGATAAGAGTTTGAGATAAACGGACTGTTCACGAGTCTGTCGTAAAACAGGCGGACAATGAAAACCTGGCTCAGGTTATAATCGGCCGAGAATTTTATGGAGAAGGATTCCTGCCCTGCCGTTGTCTGATTATTTTCTTCAACTAACTGTCGAAGGACGGTTTTATTCTTACCGTAGGCCAAATCAACGCGTACATTTAAATCATTACTTAACGTTTTTTGGGAAGTCTTGGTTTTAACAAACATTTTAGTGTTTTCGAATCGGTAACCAAAGCCCAGACTTGCCTCATTGTTATAAAGTTCCATGGCCTGGTTATTCGTCAGACTCAACATGATGTTTCTTGTTTTCCGATACTCGAATCTTGAAGTTACGTTATTGAGCCAGGTAATGTCAATATCGAATAGCGGATTAAACGTTTCATTAATGTTGATTGTGGCAATATCATATTTGGCCAGGAAATTATTCTGGGCATCCCTGACATAGCTATAGCCGTCATTTTCAATCGCATAATCAAGGTTAGATATGTAAGAACCAATGCTATAAGTCGATTTGTAATCGTGCAAAATGCTCATCGATTTCATTACATCCTTCAGTCCCGGAATTTTATTGACTACACCTGAATACTGAATCCTCCAGTTCGGCATCATAAACTTTGGAGAAGGGAATGGAGTAAGCGGTACTTTATCTGCACTGATTCCCGAATATGCGGCTAGGAATGCAGGGATTAAAACTTCCTGGGCCGTGGGGCCATACCCAACTGGGAAATTTGTCTGGGGATCAAACTGTCCGGGGGCATAGCCAAAAGCCGGATTGGAGACCCTGGTCCGGTCGAGGCGTCGTGCTATTATTTCGCGATTCCTGGTAAACTTATCCCAGACCCTGGAGTCCTGGGCTTCAGATTTTCCAAGGCTCTCGAAAGAAGAACCAATAGATATAATGGTCATACTAAAATTACCGTTTGTCATTTTATTAAAACCTCCCCAACCATTTTGATCGTTATAAATCAGGAATTCGGACGAGTTGTTTGAAAGACTCTGATTTGCAATTATATCAATCTTTAAATCGGGTATTGGAACTAGCTTGGCTCTTATGTTTAACCTGGTATTATTACTCATCAGGTAGGGCTTGTTTAAGATTGAATCTGTTGAAACCCAGCCTTTCTGTGCAGCCGATATGCCAAAATTTTCGCTTTGTTGTCCCATAATGAATGGAATACCCGGAGCAAAAAGTTTAGTTCCATTCAATCCTGTATAATTGGTTGATCCCAGGAAACTGGAGCCTGGAAGATAGCCGTAAAGTCCCGTCCCACCATTTTGTGAATAGGATACATTGACATTGTAAAGCATCATAAGGAATCGGGCAAGATACTCTTCAGGTTTAAAACTAAACTTCCCTTTTTCTTTACCACCGGTAACTTCAACAACTGCTTTGGCGCAATCAGAATCAGGGGTAAAAATTATGCGGTTCTCATTGACAACCTTTGTTTTCCCGGTGACTACTTTTCCCTTTTCATCTGTCACCCGAATTGTCACGTTGATGGAACCCAATTTATGGAATATCGATTGAGGGATGTTTTTCTTCAAAACAGCCTTCGCATCCCTGAATTTGGCAGGAATATTAAGGGTCAAGGGGGCGGTAGCCTGTCCCTTCTTTACCTGGGCATCCCTCCTACCGCGACTAAATTCTCCATATTTTTGGTTGATTCGTTTCAGGTACGGCACACGGTTATAAAGCCTGATAAAATCGGCCTGACCATTTATTTGAATCGCATTTGAATTACTGATACTGTTCCCCAGTACGTAATCCGATTTGGTCAGGGGGGCAACATCCCAGTCATAACCCGCATGATAAATAAGCGAAGAAGAGACCCAATCGAGGTATGGTATTTTACTGATAGGGATCGAATAGGAGATATTCCAGTTATGATGGTAATGGGTATTTCGTCCTCCATCCAGAATATTTTGCCATATCGTATCCCTGCGGGCCTGGTATCCGGGAATATTTTTATCCATTGCCCCCAGCGGTTCATCAATTCGTGATGTATTTATCGCTGAAAAATCAATTTTAAGGCCCCTGGTGAGATCATACCGAAAATCGAAATACCTGTTCCAGATAAAATCAGAAAGATACGATTTGGGGAGTACGAATCCCGGATTCGTAATGTCGCGATATTGAAGAGTCGTACTATTGCGGTTTATATCGGAACGAAATGAGATCTGGCTTGGGACAAAATTTATGTTGAAATCACGGATTAAAGCCAGTTTTGGTGATTTTAGAAATTTTACATTTTTAAAAGGATCAAAAGGGACAGGACGGGTGACAAAATTATAGTTAAAAAGTATCCTGGTACTTACCGTTTTATTCAGTAATGTGGTTATATCGCCCTGCGAGAAGACATTTTGTGAGTAGGTAAGTGAAAAGTTGGAGAGATCATAAACCTTGGGCTTCCCCGATTTATTGGGCCTGTCAATCTGAACATTGGTTAAATTTATGCTTCGGCGTTCGGTAAATGTCTCTGCAATCCGTTTTATCGAATCACGTGCGTGAGCGCTCCCCGCATTGGCAAGAGCATCGGCCATTTTAACGTCATTGTCCAGAGGTGAATATTCAGGGGTTGCAACTGATTTGGAGACGCCAACATAAAGCGGAATTTTAACTCCTGATTCCTTTCTGAAAAATTTCCCAAGCTCCAGGTTGGCGGATATATCATACTCATGGCTATCAGTCATCGTGCGCTGTCCCATTTTTGAATCGATACTTCCAAAACCTGAGGTTGTCATCCTCCCTGCCAATGAATAAGTTCCCAGATCGGCGAGGTTACCTGAAACCCGGCCGATTGCAGCCCACCCCCCTTTTTCTTCAAAATTGGTCAGCCGAAGTTCATTTACCCAAACTTCGATCGATTTTGGCCCGAGGGTTCTCCCCTTTCTGTTTCGAATACCAATCATACCAATTTGAACCTGAGACAGATCGGGGTTTCCTTTTACCCTGATCATGTTTTTATTACCATTCACACCTGCATGAACCTCTTCGAAGATGCTTGAAAGAGTGATCAGCGATCCAGCCTTTCGCATCTCTAAATTTCTGCTTAATTTCAATTGGACAAGGGTATCCAATGGTATGTAAACCCTGTTCTCTTCGGGCCATACCGCCAATTGATCGGCCAGAACATTGGGATTATAGTCGTTGCGTGGAATTGTAAGTTTAAGCGGGACTTCATATTCGTAGTAGTTATACTGAAAATCGGATCCTACCCGAAAGAACAGGTAAAGATCATCATCCTTTAAACTCGACCCGACCATCTGTTCAGCATGCACCTCGAGTTTAAGATTTTTGTACCTCCGCATGTCAACCTGTACCGTTTTATAGGCTGCACGCGCATCTCCCGGGTATAAGTCGGTTGTACGAAGAACCATTGACTGTTCATTCAGTTGTATCAGCTGTGGATTGGATGGATCAATGGCACGGCTCACACCGGGCGGAACGACGTAATTAACAGGTTTTCTTTGACTGTTCTCTTCTACATTTACTGCCGATATGTCAAACAGGGTACTTGGATTGGTTACGCTGTTATCCTCGGTGAGATTTTGGTCATAGCCCCGCCAGTTGGTCCTGACCAGATCGAGAGAAGCAAATCTCATCACAACTGGTTTTTGCCAACCTTTAAGAAACATTCTTATAAAACGGATGGATCTGAAATCGCTGATTGATCCGTATACTTTTTCAGGTGAAGTAACCGGTATCCGGTATTGATACCAGGTAATTTTTTTCTTTGCGCTACCGCTTAACGGGGTGATATCCGCCGTTTTAATATCAGCAATGTAATTCTGACCGATAGCCATGTTATTCTTGTCCATCTTGAGATGGTACTGGTAATAGGCTTCTGTCTCGCTCAACGTATTATCATCATTGATATCCTCCACATCAGGGATAGAGGTTGCTGCAGTGGGGTAGCTTTCAGGTGATTGAGCAGAGGTTGGCGAGTTGCCTTCAGTCCGGGCATAATACTTGTACCTTTCCAACACATCTTTTTTCTGCGTATCATAATCGGTGCCTCGGAAATAATGGTAATCATCGCTTGACGGGTCTTTTGTTGCAATATCGAGTGCTGCCGGACTGGTTACAAGCCCTCCCAGCGTATTCAAATACGAGCCAAAAAATGATTGTTCGTCTTTCGAATTAAGACCATCGAGCCCGATATCCTGGTTTATACGCGCCTGGGGAGAATTGTCAAATGCCTTTACAAGAGATTGTTGTTTTGAAACCCTACCCCAGACGGTTTGATCAGTATTGGAATAATTTCCGTCGGCAGGTAACCCATGCTCAAACGATTTACGTCCATCACGCAATATATCTTCTGAAACATTCCCGAGATTGAAATAAAGATCTCCGCCCGGATTTGGATTATTGATAGAATCCTCTGCGAAGGGATCCATAAGCCAGAATTCGATATATTCGACATTAGCAGATTCGAAATCGCTTGTTTCGATTTTTCTCATGATTCCACCCCAGCGCGATTCGGGTGAACGCAGCAGACCATTGCGGTCAACACCTGCAGAATGAGCCGTTGGCAGTGCATCGTAGTTATAGGAACCTCTCTCTGAAGGATAATAGGCCAAATCGAGTGTAGGGATATTGGTTGGTTGACCGGCAGGCGTTTGTTTATCCGGAAATATCTCACTCTGAAATACTTCCCTGACCCTGTGGTCATCAAGCTTTTTATCTCCAAGCAGGTACGAAGGAGCCGTCCTGCGCTGCATATACGGATCGATGATATACCAGGAGAGGTGAGCCCTGTTGTATCCGTTGGCAAGGTCATTTATTGTGTTACCTTCCGGGAACAATTCGTTATATTGAGGAGTACTGGCCATTGACCAACCGATGAATGATTTAAGGCTGATGGGTGTTTTTGCCCCTTCAAAATCATCGATATAGACGGCTCCCTCTTTCGAAATCACCTTTGAATGTCCCGGAAGCAATCTGGCATATTCGGCCTCAACAGCAATCTTTGACTCTTCTGTTGTTTTGTGGAACGGGAGTGCATTGACCAACTTGGTAATCAGGCCGGAGGTTGTATTATAGGATGCATTCAGACCAAGCATCAGGTTTGAAATCGGATCCTCACCGTAGTTTACTTTTTGGTACAGCGGTTGTTCGTGGAGGTACATCAGGGTTCCCCCAATATTGAAATTTTTGGCAAATTCATAATTCAGGTGTGTTCCCAGCATAGTTTTCTGCTGCATACTGAAAAGATCCTGGCTTTCGGTTGAGATTGAAATTGGAGTTCCTGACTCAAGCAATCCCTGATTAATCACTTTCACTTTACCCTGGGTATAATCGACAATGAAATCGACATCTTCCTGAAGTTGCCGCCCTCCGGCAAGTACTTTTACAGATCCTCTTGCAATGTTAAGCGCATCGAGCGAAATCTCGGAATTTGAAGTCCCCTTATAACTTCCTATCAGCTTATATTTATTTTTCTCGGCGTCCTGTACTGCAACAGTTTTCGTATTGGCATATAAACTTTTAAAGACATATTTATTTATTGATGCCGCATCACCATTAAGTTGTCGCTCAAGGTTTGATCCAAAAGGCTCTATAACCGGAAAAATGATGCGACCCCGCTGCGAATTGATCGTTATTCGTTCAAGAAAGTCAAATACTCCGTCCGGATAAGGATCTAGTTGTTTGTTCAAATGGTCAAGATTCATCACGCCCAACAAGATTTTTTCTTTAAGAGGGCCATCAGGAAGGTAACTCATATTTATTCCTGCTGCATCATTTCGGAAAAACACATCCATTTTGAATCCATCCGAGGTGATACGTTGACTGTTGATATTATAAATGTTTTTCATCATCAGCCTCCAGTTTTTGAATGCCGGATTCAGATTTGTTCCCTTAAGTAATTTTAGGATTAGGACACCAGGTGCAGCAATACCATCGGTCGAAAACTCTCCAACCTGAAATTTCTGTCCGTTGGCGGTATACTGATAGGCAACAGCAAGCACTTCGTCAGTGTTAAGAGACTGAACTAGTGAAATATACCCTAATTGGCGATTGATAGTATACTCTGTAGAATCCAGTAACCTGGCATTTTCGATTTTTTCGTAATCCCTCCCGCCCACAAAATCTCTGGCTGCCAAAGGACTTAACACATCCGTTATTCTGGAAATAGTCCTTACTCCGGAATAGGTGCTATTCAGCTCTTTATAAATGCCGTTGATGTCATTCCATGGAAATGTATTTTGAGGATATGAAAGACCGGGTGTATCTGCGAAACCGGGAACACTCTGATTCTGTTTATTAGTCCCCTTCTCTCCAAGGTCCATAATTGCGAGTAAATTACGCGATTCCTGAAAACGGCTTGATTTGTTAGTCACCCAAACCTCAATCTTGTTGATCGTAACCGAAGATCTTATCACTGGTAATTCCTGAAGAGCCTTATCGTAGTTTTCATAAAAGTAGTGGCCGAGTAAAAAGTGACGGTTTGCATCATAATCGGTTGCATTGATTTCAAATTTCGATTTTGAGGCACCACCTTCTGTATTAATTACTTTTGTTTCCCCCTTTTGTTGTGAAAAAACAGTTGAAACAGATAATTTTCCAAACTGCAAATCAGTTTTAACACCAAACAAGTTGGTGCCCCCTCTTATCAGAGTTCCGGTTAAGGGCATTGAGACGTTTCCTGCCTCGACGTTTCTCACAATATCATCATCATTTCCAGTGTAGTTCAATTTTATTTTATTCTCAAAATCGAACGTTGCATCTGTATTATAATTAAACCTCATCTTGAGTCGTTCACCGATTTGTCCATCCAGACTCACATTGATCTTTTCCTGAAAATCAAATGTAGTATACCTTTGCATCCTTACGGGAATCGAAGGGTTTTCGATTCTGCTGCTTTTAACGCCGAGGCTCATTTCGACATACCCCTGCGGTTTAATATTGACAATATTTGAACCAAAAACCTTGGTAAATGCCTCTCCACCAAGGCGAAACTGAGGTATAAGCTGTGATCGTTGATCCAAAGTATTCTGGGACATCTTCTGTCTCCAATACCTGTCGATGGATTCACGTAAATCGTTTCTGAGGAATTCTCCTCGCCGAAGCGAAACCGGGAGCCTGTAATCCAGGCTTCCTATTTTATCAGAGATCAGATAATCGCCTGAAACCGGATCATATTCAATAACCGTATGAATGTTAGGTGGCTTTTTCAGGTACAGCGGCGAGGAATCGGTGGATGCAGGTTTAGCAAACAGGGTCTGATCCTTAAATGGGTAAGGCAGGGGTCCTACTGTATCGCGACGAACACTATCCTTCAAATTAAGGTGGTTGATAATCAAACCTTCCCCACTTGATATATCCTTACCAACCCGTGCAATTGTATTGCCGGTCAACGAGGAGATGATCAATAAAGATATAACTACCGCCGTATTTAAGAATACACGTCGCAATGTTTATTATTAAAAGCTTTTTAATGCAATTTTCAGAAGTTGTTCAACAGTAAGGTCTGGCTTTGCAGCCAAAATCTGATCTATCGAATTTTCCACCGCTTTTTTATTGAATCCCAACATTTCGAGGGCGCTTAAGGCTTCCGTCCTGACAACAGAATTTCCTGTAAGGAAAATCCTGTCAGAAGATACACCTTTACCCACTTTATCTTTCAGTTCAATGATTACCCGTTGGGCTGTTTTTGCTCCTATTCCTTTAATGCTTTTAAGGAGATTCACATTATCTGTTAAAATTGCATTGCGCAGATCTTCTGGCAGATAGGACGAAAGCATCATAATGGCAATAGCAGCTCCAATTCCATTTACCGATATCAACATCCTGAAGAAATCACGTTCCTCCTGGTCAGAAAAGCCATAGAGTAAGTGGGCATCCTCACGCACAACCTGATGGAGGAATAATTTACTGTGTTCATGCCCCTTAATCCGGGAGTAAGTATTTACAGAAATATGCAAAAAGTATGCCAGGCCTGCGGTTTCTATAACAACCCCAGCCGGAGTCAATCCAGAAATGGTCCCTTTGATATATTCGTACATTGAATTGCTTTT
>CAIOOC010000921.1 GCA_903859795.1 uncultured Bacteroidia bacterium | reverse complement strand
TATTTTAGTTTTTTTTTAGTTTTTTTTCAGAAACTCCAAGCTCCTGAGTTTTGGCGGCAGCCCTGATCACGAGCAGGGTTGCAGTATTAACTCGAGAGCTGAGTTATTTAACTAAAAAACTAAAAAATAACTAAAAAAAACTCTAAAAAAACTTGCAAAATATTTTGCAGTTTAAAAATATATTTAGATATTTGTCTAATTATACAACTATTAAAAATGAACACTTTTTTTAAGGCTCTAAATGATCCAACGAGACGTGAGATACTTGAACTACTGAACAAGGGTGATCTTACTGCAGGCGAAATTGCCGGCCGGTTTAACATGACCAAACCGAGTATCTCCCACCATCTGGATCTGCTTAAGCAAGCAGGGTTGGTTGTGTGTGTAAAAGAGGGACAATTTCAGAAATACTCAATAAACACGACGATTTTCGATGAGATTGTAACCTGGATGATGCATTTTAAATAACTAAATGTCCGTTATATGAAGAAACAAACTATTTTCAGAGAGCTTTTGCTGCTCCTTTTAGCCATTTTGCCGGTTGCATATCTGCTTATCAACTGGAAATTGCTTCCTGACCAGATGCCGATCCATTTTGAATTGAATGGACAACCCAATGACTATGGTTCAAAATCCATTTTTATCTATCTGCCATTGGGAACCTATCTGCTCATGCTTGTCTTACCTTTTATAGACCCCCGAAAAAGTAATTATGAAGTTTTTAGTGATACCTATTTAAAGCTAAGAATCATCTTAGGGCTTTTCATTGGAGTCCTCGATTCAATAATTATCTATAACCAATTGCATGGGATTGAAAAACTGGGTTTGTTTGTTCCAATTTCTGTTTTTCTTCTGTTTACCCTTTTGGGAAATTATTTAGGGACCGTCAGGCCGAATTACTTTGTCGGGATAAAAGTCCCGTGGACCCTTAACAGCGATGAAGTGTGGATCAAAACGCACAAATTTGCCGGGAAACTATGGTTTTGGGGAGGCATCTCAGGGGTTGCCTCGCTGCTAGTGATTAAAGATCCGTTTTTTGTTCTTATCCCGATCATACTCATATTAGTTGTTGTACCAATAGTATATTCATATATCATTTATCAAAAAATTGCCAATCACTGACGGGTTCTGGCACTTTTGTGTCCAATTTCTATTTCATAATTACTAATTTACAATAATACGCTTTCACGATGAAAACCACCATTTATCTTACCTTTTTGCTTACTATCCTGCTCACAAATCTTTATTCACAGAATGAAAAAGCTGTGACTTTAAAGACATCGACGGGAAATATTGAAGGTTCATTGATGCAACCCGAAAAAAATCTTTACAAATCAGCGGTTCTCCTAATTTCCGGTTCCGGTCCGACTGACCGTGACGGAAACAACATGGCGATGATCAATAATTCATTGAAAATGTTAGCCATTGAGCTCAGCAAGAATGGTATTGCATCGATACGCTATGATAAAAGAGGAGTTGGGAAAAGCCGTGACGCAGGTCTTAAGGAGGCTGATCTGAGGTTTGAGAATTACATCAATGACGCCAAAGGCTGGATTTATTATCTCAAAAACGACCTTCAATATAATAAGGTCATCGTTATTGGACACAGTGAAGGTTCTCTCATTGGAATGATTGCATCGCAGGATAAGAATGTGAATAAATTTGTCTCTTTAGCCGGTGCCGGTCAGGCGGCTGACAAAATACTCAGGGAGCAACTGAAGAACCAGCCCCCTTCGGTTACGATACAGGTTAATGCAATACTGGATGATATGGTAAAAGGTAAAATGGTCGAAAATACTCCGGCTGAACTAAACTCATTGTTCCGTAATTCCGTTCAGCCCTATATGATTTCATGGATTAAATATGACCCGCAAAAAGAGATTGCCAAACTTAAGATTCCGGTCATGATTATCCAGGGAACCACAGATATTCAGGTAAGCATGGACGATGCAAATCGCCTCGCACGTGCACTACCAAAAGCAAAACTGGTTAAGATTGAGGGGATGAACCATATTCTGAAACCAGCCCCGGCCGACCGTCAGATGAATATTGCAACCTATACTCAACCTGATTTGCCGCTTAAAAAGGAATTGGCCGCAAGTATTACACCTTTTATCCTCTCCAATTAATGAAACAAAGATAAAATTCAATTTCTGACCCCTCTGAATCTTTCCAAATATAGGCGAGACTTAAGATTTGTTCAAAAGTAAAGATAAAAGCTTCTACCATTCATTTCATTATTTTAAAATTGCTTGGGGAGCCCGGTTGTCAGGATCAAAAAGGTATTGTGAAGGTATTGTATTCTAATACTCAAAAGATCACTTTTGAATCTAGCCAATCATTCTGCCATTTTGATTAAGGAAAATTTACTTCTCCTTTTCTGATAAAAGGTTGGTTGAAAGGAAAGTTTGCGACAGCAACCGTTGTGCGATTCGACATACAGCCCACGGGAAATAAATTCCAATTGTAATAATAGTCAATAGAATTTGTTTCCACATATACAGAAAGTCGGTAACCTGATCACCATCGTATCCCATAGTAATCTGTTTCCCGTCTACGACATTGCTTTTAGTATGTTCAGAAAAAAAACGATAAAGCCGAATAAAAGCCATTGGGAAGTAGAAACCTAAAGTTAGGACTGCAAGAACCAATTCGAAAATGATCTTTCCTGTAGTAGGTACAAAGTCAAAATTTAACCAGAAAACGGTACTTAACGATACCAGCCAGGTGAATATAAACACAAGGAACACTGCGAGAACCAGTTCAATTGCAATTTTCCACATAGCCTGAAAAAATCCGGTATCCAAACGGATTAGGTAATCTTTGTAACGGATTACTACCATCCACTTAAAAGTCAAATAGATAATTGAAACCAGACTCGATAGTACCATGACCTGATATATCCGGATATCAATATTATCTTTCAGAATTGTAAATACGATGAAACCTACAACGATAAAGGGAATAAAGATTGCAAGGGTCATTATTAGAAATAGTTTACTGCCAGTGCCCCTGAATGCAAATTTATGTGAGTTATAAACTGCTCCATGCACAAAAAAGCGGTGGATATTCCAGATAAACCAGGGAATATAAATTCCCAAAGTAATGAACGAAAGCATCAGTCCAGAAATTATAATACCAATATATTTATTCGTATGATAATCGCTGGTGACTCTCAGACCTCTAAACTCCAGACTTTGCAAAATCATTTTTGAACTATAGAGAATAAAGGCGAAAAACACGGCAAGAACGATTACCAGGTAAAGAAAAAAACGTATTGAAGGCCCTTCTGCCGGCACTTCCGAAGCAGTAAGGTTACCGACCTCCTGTATTAGAAAATAAAAAGGTACAATGAAGAAAAGGATGAATGCAATCCAAAGAGGAAGGAACTGAGCCCCTTTTAAGGTAAAATTCAGATAACTCTTCATACTTGACTCAGGATATAAAATGATACTTTTAAAAAAAATTATCGTTTAAAACGGCAAAAGATTTCAGGAACCAGATGATCGTAATCAACACGAAAACTTCCGAGATAAAATTACAAAGTTCTTATGACAATGTGGATGGAAGATCAAAATCTTAATGAAAAATTGATAAATGAGTTGTCTGACACAAATTACCCGGATAGAGCTGAATTAAATTAGTTATGCCGCCTGCTCCCTTCTCAGAAGCAATAATAAAAAAAACAATCCAGTCACAAAGAATATGGCGATAGACAGCACTGAGTATCGCATACTGCCGGTAATGGTTTCTATTATTCCGAACGCGAAGGTTCCTGCAACAGTAGCAAGCTTTTCCATCACATCGTAAAAGCTGAAAAACGAAGTGTGGTCTGTAGTATCAGGAAGCATCTTCGAATAGGTAGAGCGTGCCAGAGATTGCGATCCGCCCATTACTATACCAATAAATACCGCAGCAATGATAAACCCAACGGCTCCCTGAATAGTGCATGCGTAGATGCAGACAGCAATCCACATAAAGATTGAGATGATCAGAGCTTTAAGATTACCAATCCGACCAGAGAGTTTTGCAAAAAACCAGGCGCCGAACATTGCTACCAATTGGATTCCCAAAACTGTCGGGATTAATACACTTGCGCCTAACTTCAGCTGTTTCTCCCCGAAAATAGAGGCCATAAACATTGTTGTCAGGATCCCCATCATCAGAAAGAAAAATGCTACCAGGTAAATACTTAATCTGAATGACTTTCGGACTTCCTCAAATACAATTTGCAATTCGCGGTAACCATTAGTAAGGATTCGACCCTGAGCAGTGCGATTTCCGAAAACATATTTGGGCAGGCGTCTGAAGGTTAGAGATGAAAATCCGATCCACCAGACAAAAACCGAAAGAAAGGAGATTCGGGCAGGCATATCGGAATCTTTTGTAAATCCGAACCATTCAGGTTTCATGATCATAAGCAGGTTGAAAAGCAACAGGATCACACCTCCGAGGTAACCCATTGAATAGCCGCGGGCGCTAATCCGGTCCTGATCTTCCGGTTCGGCAATCACCGGAAGAAAAGAGTTGTAAAAAACGATACTGCCACCATAACCCAGTGTTCCTATTGCAAATGAGATTATTCCAAGTTCAATATGATTGGCATCGAAGAAAAAGAGCATTCCACAACCAGTTGCTCCTATAATCGTAAAGGCCCGCATGAATCCTTTCCGACGCCCGGTATAGTCAGCTATTGAAGAGAACAGAGGTGATCCCAATGCAACCAAAAGGTAAGCCGCAGCTATGGCCCACGAATAAAGTACCGTGTTGATCACTTTAAATCCGAAGAAGGAAACTATAAATTCGGATCCGTGACTCGTAACACTGTTATAATAAATAGGAAAAATGGCGGATGAAATGGTCAACTGATAGACTGAATTAGCCCAATCGTACATCACCCAGGCATTAACCACCTTAGGATCACCCTTTTTGATAACCTGAATATCTTTTCGTTTTATCAAGATTTGAATAGTTTGACTTAGAAAACTTAAAATTAGTAATTTTAAATTTAATTCTCTTTGTCAAACTGAATTCCTTTGGTATACTCAATCTGATACTTTCCATTTTCATCCGAATAGATCATATAGGCCTCAAGTTCGGGATGTTTTTTTAAAACTGCTTTTGCTCCCTCAAGGCCAAGAACCATGAGAGGAGTATCATAACCATCTGCAGTGAGAGCATCTTTAGCAATAATTGTTACGCTTAGCAAACTGTTTTTATAGGGGTATCCGGTATGAGGATCAATAATATGGGAATATTTACGACCATTTTCTTCGAAATATTTCCTGTAATTGCCTGAGGTTGTTATTGCTTTATTATCCAGAAAGATAATTGTCTGAAGGCTTTCACCAGGGGCACTATTCCCATCCACTGGTTTATCAACGCCGATTCGCCAGGTATCTCCTTTTGGGTTTCTCCCTTTTGTCCTCACTTCACCCCCAATCTCTACCATAAAATTTTTAATTCCCAGCGTCTCGAAATAACGGTACATCACATCGACCGAATAACCTTGCGCAATTGAATTGACATCAATTTTTATACCGGGAAGATCCTTTATGAATTTCTTACCCTGAATCCTCACCTTCTGCATTCCAACATATTGCAACAAGCTGTCAATTTTTGTTGAATCGATTTTAATCTTCTTCTCAGGTCCAAAACCCCATGCATTGACAAGCGGACCTACCGTAAGATCGAGTGCACCTTGTGTTTCCTTATTGATTTCCAATGACTTATTAAACACTTCAATAAACATGTCATTTACCTCAACGGTTGGATCATTTCGGTTAATGCGTGAAATTATTGAATTGGGGATATAGGCCGAAAAAGTTAAATCAAGAATCCTGAGTACCGAGTCAACCGGAGCAGTCAGATTCTGTCTGGCCTTGTCTTCATAGGTTATATGATAAGTTGTTCCCTGCGTAAACCCGGTAATTTTGCGGTAGTTTGATGGTTCCTTGTTCATACATCCGGCAAATATGAATAGCGCAAGGGCCAAATAAAGTAGAATTCTCATTCTGGAAATTTTTAAGTGTTCATAATGGTTCAAAGGTAAGAAGATTGGAGAACCGTACATGAAGAAAAACAGTAAGAAGGGTCAATTTTCAATTTCTTTCGCTAATTCTGTCATTTTTCTGTGCTGCCTGATCACCGAAAGCTTATAACCCGCCGAGGCGATTAAAAAATAGACCACCATCTGCACCAACAAAAATAATAATTCAGGTTTTACTGCATTTATTGACACTCCCATAGTCCTGATTCTCAGGTAAGCCGGAATCATCGATGTGCTGGGGAAGATATGTGCCAATTGATTTAATAACGGAGGAATGGAGGTTTCGGGCCAGGATAATCCACTGACAAACAAAACAATGGGCGAGAAGAAAACCAGGGCCATGATAGAATGTTCACGTCGACGAAACAACATTGAAATCATTAAACCTAGAAATATTACTGAAAAAAGGTAGGGAACCAATAAAATACAGACATCTGTAAAGCTTCCTTTATCCGGGAATCCGAACCATTTGGAAAGATAAATCAGTGTAAAGGCGATATTTGGAATGTAAATCAGGAAGTAGGCCAGTCCTTTGCCGAAAACGACAGAAAACATCCCCTGACTAACCTTTACTCCGGGTTTAATCTCACGGTTATTTCGCCTCTCCTTTCCTGCCCCGCCAATCATTCCAATTCCGATAAGTAATGTTTGCTGAAGAATAATAAGAATCATTCCCGGCATAACATATGATCCATAAGAACCTGCCGGGTTATAGAGATTATAAAATTTCGTGGGAACCGGATCACGTTGCTGCATAGCCTGTTCCTCGCTATTTCCAGCTGCCATCAGCCTTTTAATCTCTACGCCTGCTGAAAATGTGCCGGCTGCCTGGATTGCCCCGCTTAATGTCTCCTTATAAATCAAAAAATAACTCGCGTCACAATATACGCTTACAGAGCTCTGTAACCCTTTTAACAGGTTCTTTTCGAATCCTTCAGGAATCAGGATAATCCCTTTCGTATCGCCATCCCAGAAAAGTTGACGGGCTTCGTGAAGGCTTCCAGCCTCCCGTGTTACTGCGAGTTCTTTTGTCGCACCAACCATCCTTGTCAGCTGCCTGCTCGTTGCACTCTTATCGAGATCTACAAATGTGATCGGAATATCCCTGACCACGTTATTTTTATATGCTATTGAATAAACAAGCGGATAAATAAAAACCGCAAAAAACAGAATAAGCATTGCACCCTTATCCATGAAGATGGTTTTAAGTTCATCAGCAAGTGCGTACCAGGTCAGATCGAGGCCTGAAAAGATACTATTTCGGAAAGTCACAAATCGCATTACTGTTTTATTTAAATTATCTTTTACATTTTTTATATTGGACTGTTTTGCCCTTTTACTCCCTGAACCAGTATCTGGTATGCGAAAGTTTTCTTTTTATTCCCGGAAATGCCAGAACCCCGCAAACTATGAACGGCAGAAAGGCAAGGAAAGAGGGCAAAACTTCCGTTATCGGTTCCCCTCTTAATGTCTGACTCATAAATATGCGAAGCCAGAAGGTATAAGGGAAAATTAGTGAAAACAGCTTTGCGGCCAAAGGCATTGCCATTGCCGGAAAAGTGAGGCCTGAAAAGGTGAGCGCCATCATCGTGTAGGCACTTCCTAACGATAAAGATAATCTCAGATTTGCGGTAAGTTTTAAAAACAGTATTGCAAGTAACTGGTACGAAATTATCATGAGCAGTTCCGATAAAAGGATGGCGAATAAACTTCCATTTACCGGAGTTCCTAAATTTTTGACAAGGAATATATTCATAACCATCATATCCATGAAGAACAAAACGGTGTAGGGGAGCATTTTACCAATCATTGCTACCACAATTTTGTTGTTTGCCATATTGATCAGATCGCCTGCAGTTCCTTCTTTAAATTCCATACCCAGTGCATAGACAGATCCAAGAAATATAAATACGACGGCCAGCAGGGGCAGCAGACCCAGAACCAAAAAGTAAGAATAATTTCCAAAGGGGTTGAAAAGCAGATGTGTATTGACCTTAACAGGCCTCACCTTTTCGATTGCCCGCTCCGGTGATTCCCCTTTCGTAACCGATAGCTGAACTTTTATACCTGCCGAAACTGTCGAAAGAGTTGTGTACAACCCGGATTTCAGGGCGCCCCCTTTTACAACATTGGTATTATTAATATATACAGCAATGACCGAAGATTTGTTGTTGAGAATATTACGTTCGAGATCAGCCGGCAATAAAACAACTGCTTCAATCTTACCTGCCTCCATCATCTGTTTGGCTTCAACCAGAGAATGCAGATTCCATTTTACATTACAGACCGGTGCAGCATCAACCAACCGGGTAACCCTGGAAGAAAATGCAGTCTGATCCAGGTCAACTACTCCAATAGGCAAATCCCGGACAACTCCGTCAGAAAAGAGCCAGATGATGATAAGAAATGCCACAATAGGTGCAATCATTGTTGAAAAGATCAGTACCCAACTGTCGGCAATCCTCCTTATCTCGCGTCTCATCACCCTGATCAGAGGTCTATTTGTCAAGTTTCGTAACATTGTAATAGCTGTTCTTTAAATTATTTCCGTTAAAAAGTTCGGGAAATTACTATTGATATTGTGCTTCTGGCTGCTGGCAACTAGCAGCTAGCCGCCAGGTGCCAGCAGCCAACTGCTATTTCTTCACCTCATCCCAGTTCACCAGTGCCGACATACCCGGACGTAATCCTGCAACTTTTTCGACCGGCACCGCATGAACCTCGAATGTCTTCATATCAAAATCGCCTGAGGTTTTGGTTGCATTCCATGTTGCGAACTCTCCCAGAGCATTGATATAATTCACTTTAAGTGTAATTTCCTTCATACCCAGAGCAGGAAACCGTGCTTTAAAAGTCGATCCTTTTTGAATGGCAGCAAGTAAATCTTCACGAAGATTGAAGGTTACCCAAACATCTTCCAAGTCAACAATTGTTATTACCGGGTATCCGGCAGGTACCAATTCTCCACGTTCTGAAATGATATTGGCAATCTCCCCGCGGATAGGTGCGAAAATCCTGGTTTCACTAAGATATGAATTCACTTCGGTCAATACACCGTCAGCCTGAAGTACCAAAGCGCCTGCTGAACCCTTATCTTCATACCTGGCCCCTTTTTTTGCCTTCTCATAGAGTGATCTGGCCGCTTTTTCTGTCTCTGATGCCGCTTTCATTCTTGTCTCAGCCTCATCCTTCTGTTGCTCCGCCACAACTCCTGATTTAAAAAGATTTTCTATTCGCTGAAAAGTCTTATTGGCAAATTCAGAAGCTGCCATTGCGGTTTGCCATGAATTATAAGCTGCCTGGATATCTTCCTTCTGCGCTCCGTTATCCGCTTTCTCCTTTTGAAAACCTGCAGCTTTGCGGATAGCTGAAGCCTGAAGATATTTGGCATCAAGTTCAGGACTGTGTATTGTAAAAAGAAGGGCACCTGCTGAGACATCATCTCCTTTGTGAACCAAAACAGAGTCGATTCTGCCAATAAGTTTCGAGGCTACTTTCACATGAGTAGCGTCTACTTCGCCCTGAACCTCAAGCGGAACCGGTCTGCCAACTATCCATATGGCATACCCGGTAAAAATGATTACTGCAAAAATCGCCGATGCAATTAAGTAATGTTTTGTTTTTTTCATGATTCTATAGATTACAGTATTTTTTTAATATTCTTATTTATTTCTGGCATCTGGAGGCCGGCAGCTGCCAGGCTCTCCATTCTTATTTCTCCTTTCGCCCCTTCGCCAATTCTGATTTTCTTTCCATCTCCTTTTTTCTCTCCCACTCTCCCTCTGTCCGTCTCAATATATGCCCCGTTTTGCCTCAGGATTGCGGATATAGGATATAAACTGATCTGATAATCCTGAGTAAAACAACAATTTTGATAATGAGACGTCCCATGCATAAATGGCTTGTAATCTTTCAATCCGTGCCTTTGACACCGCAAGATTTGCATCCGAAACTTGTGTAGCGGTAGCCATCCCTTCGATAAATGCTTTTTCCCGGGCACGTGAATATTCTTTTGTAAATTCCATTGCAGCATCCAGTTCCCCGATCTGCTCGAAATACATATTCATCTCCTGGTAATATTTTGTAATTGCTGATTGAATATCGGACTCCGATTTGATATAGAAATCCTCAGCTTCCATCTGTTGGAACCTGGCCGCTTTTACTTTTCTGCTACGTTCATTGCCATCGAACAGATTCCATTTTAAACCGACACCAACCATATAATCGGGAAGATATGGTGACAAATCCTTATTTACAATATTATAGGTTCCGGTTGCAGCAACAGACGGGTAAAAAGCTGACTGTTCAACCTTTATCCCTTGTTGTGCCAGCTCCTTTTTCTTCCTGATCTGTCCAAGTAACGGACTTTTTTCCATGGCTCTCTGTTGATAGAATTTAAGAGGTTCGACCCTCTCAAGGTAGAAGAGCTCAGATATCGGAATAATCCTGTATTTCGCTGTATCGGCCACTGTGTTTAACACCGCTTCATTTAATATTTCAACCTGACGATCAGACTTTTTAAGTTCACGATCGGCATCCGAAAAGTATACCTTTGCATTTAGAACTTCTACCCTTGCAATTATCCCTTGCTCAGCAAGTTTATTCGCATCATCAAGATGTTTCTGCATGCCGGATTTCACTTCTTCTCTGACTTTAACCACCTGGTTTGCAAGAATTAAACCATAATATCGTTCAACCAGTTCACTGGTCAGTTCGTATGATTTCTGGACAGACTCAATCTCCGAGGCCTCGAACTTGATCTTTGCAGCCTTATTGGCAGCGTTAATTTTTCCCCCTGTAAATAACGGAAAAACAAAACCGGCATTGACCATTCCAAAATTCTTCGCCTGAATGGTCTGAACCCAATCAGCATTATTGACTGCAGTGAGTCCATCCAGCATTTTACCGCGCAAAACTGCCGTTGACACATCATCAGGCAAATATGGCATTACCCCATTTGTTTTTGGATCGGGATTCGGAACACCGCCGAATTTCCCGTAATGACCCAAAGCACTGTATAAAGGAGTAATTGCATCGCGTACAGGAGTCAGATCAAGTTCTATGTTATCAGACATCATAACATATGAAGCGTTGACCGAAAGTCTGGGAAGGTGCAATCCCCTGGCTGCTTTCTCTTCCTGCTCCAGTTGAAGTGACTGGTTATGGAACTGTTTAATAAGGTGGTTATTCTGAAATGAAAGAGCAAGTGCCTCTTCAAATGTGAGGCTTTTAACTATTCCCTGATTAGTCTGGGCTGCCAGATTAAACCCAGAAGATAAAATCAATAATATCAATAGATAAGCTTTCATTTTAACTATTTTAAAGCGTTGATTGAAAATTCTGTTACCCGTTGTTCATCGTCTTTGGTCCAGCCACAATTTCCAAAAAATCCCTTAATCCGCAGATTAATGAATTCAAGCGGATAAATAACAACCATTCCATAGGCCTCCTCAGGGGTGATTTGTTTCCCAATCTCTCCATTGGCCATTCCAAGCTTTATTACTCGTTCACAGAGAATCCTGATCTGCAGACGCTGATCATCCGATACCTGAAAATTGTAGTCGTGCATCAGAACATGTATAAATTTGATCTGCTCAGGTGTTTCAGTAGCCATTTTAAAAAATTCTCCAATCAACCCTGTTATCACTTCGTTCATGTCCGGGCAAGAATTCAATAAAAGCTCAAGTTTTTCAATAATTTGAGCAACTTTCGAATAGAGTAAGTCTGTAACGAGCTCATGCTTGCTCCGATGAAAACGGTAAAGATATCCCTCTGCTACCTCCGCCCGACGGGCGATCGAGGAGATTGAAGCGCCCCCATATCCGTTTTGAACGACAAATTCAATTGTTGCTTCCCTGATCCGTTGAATTTTTCCCTCATCTATTATACGTGCCATTTTGTGTGCAATTTTAATGAATGATCATTCATTCATAACTTATGCGAAAATATATGAATCATTTATAACTCCAAATAGTGAGAGCGAAAATTTACAATTACTTAATGTTGGAAATTCGGGCCTACCCGGAGCGATGATTTAACGGGGAATATTGGGAATTACGACCACAATCAAATAATATTTTGTTCAACATACGCGATTGTTAAAGTTCCTTTGTAATTTTATAAAGTCATTGTAAGGTTCAACAATTTTTGAAAATGAAATACTTTCACAATTTATGCTTCATTTTCATAGCATTTAATCTGAATTGCCTGGCTCAGGACTCAGCAATTCCCAGCTTAAAGGATAGTTTAACTCTTAGCGGCCAGCTCTCGTCGTGGGGTCTTTATAACGGAAGCAATGATTTACCAGTTAATATGGGTATTCGATATATTCCCACACTGAATTACTCTGTCAAATTAAAAAAAAGTAAACAGTTCGATATTGAAGTATCTGCCAATACTTTTGGTGACCTGGGAGTCCGGTCTTTTGATAAAACTCATACCGACGGAAGCATTCAGCTTTACCGGGCCTGGCTGCGATATTCGACAAGGCATCTTGAGATTCGTGCGGGCCTTCAAAAAATAAACTTCGGATCAGCGTCACTGCTTCGTCCGCTTATGTGGTTTGACCAGATTGACCCCCGTGATCCCTTGCAACTAACAAATGGTGTTTGGGGCCTGCTTGGGCGGTACTATTTTATGAATAATGCCAATATATGGCTTTGGTGTCTTTACGGCAATAACAAATTAAGACCCTGGGACGTAGTAAAATCGAATAGTACATTTCCCGAATTTGGGGGGAGGATTCAGTCTCAGGTGCCAAAAGGAGAAATAGGACTTACTTTTCACCACCGTATTGCAGATTCGCGCGGATCGGATATTCTGGTACCGTCTTACAATGCTTTATCAGAAAACCGGGTAGGATTGGATGGGAAATGGGATATTGGTGTCGGTCTCTGGTTTGAAGGATCTTTGATAAACAAAACTAAGGATATGGGAATTTACACAAATACAGAAATTCTGAATGTAGGTACCGACAACACTTTGAGAATTGGGAACGGATTGAATATTGTCTATGAACAATTGCTTTTCTCATACGACCAGAAAGCGCTTGCCTTTACCCAACCAACAACGTTCAGCGGACTCTCCCTCTCCTATCCCGTTAGCCTTATCGATAACCTCAACCTGATAACCTTTTATGACTGGACCAATAATTCCTCCTACAATTTTCTGAATTTGAAGCGGCAGTTTAATAAAATAGCGTTCTACATAATGGCATTTTGGAATCCAAAGACTTATCTTTTACCACAGCAAATAAATTCCGGAAACTATTATGCAGGAAAGGGAATTCAACTAATGTTTGTATATAACCATTAACAATTATGGATGATTCGGTGATCATAAAAATTGAACAGATGACCAAACGGTTTCATGTTGGGAACGGAGAGTTTACAGCTCTGCATAATATTAATCTCTCTTTCGGGAAAGGTGAATTTGCAGGTTTGGTTGGACCGAGCGGCTCAGGGAAAACAACCCTGTTAAACATTATTGGGACTCTCGATTTTCCTTCTGAGGGACGTGTGGAGGTAATCGGCCGGTCGGTATCTGAATTAACAAATAAACAGGCCGCACACCTTCGAAATTACAATATAGGATTTATCTTTCAAACCTATAATCTGTTACCTGTTTATACAGTATTCGAAAATATCGAATTTGCCCTTTTGCTGCAGAATCGTTCTTCCCATGCGCGAAAAAGAGCAGTCATGGAGGCTCTCGAATGGGTTGGACTGACGGACAAGAAAAATTCGAGACCAGCTCAGCTTTCGGGTGGAGAGTGCCAGCGGGTGGCCATTGCAAGGGCGATGGTCAAACGCCCGCTCCTCGTTCTTGCCGATGAACCCTCGGCAAACCTCGATGCACAAAATTCTCATAACATAGTCCAAACTATGAAAAAGCTGAACAAAGAGCTCAATACAACTTTCATCTTTGCTACTCATGATGAAAAAGTCATGCAATATCTCGACCGGATCAT
>CAIOOC010000920.1 GCA_903859795.1 uncultured Bacteroidia bacterium | reverse complement strand
GGTCTCACAAAAGAACAAGTTGACGAAAGCCGTAAAAAGTATGGGAGTAATCAGCTAACACCACCCAAACGTGATCCCCTGTGGAAACTCTTTCTCGAGAAGTTTGAAGACCCAATAATCAGAATATTACTTATTGCAGCATTTCTCTCCTTGGGTATTGCTTTTTTACACAATGAGTTCGCTGAAACAATCGGGATTTTTTGTGCAATTTTCCTGGCCACAGTTGTTTCATTCTGGTTTGAAGCAGATGCCAACAAAAAATTTGATATCCTGAATAAAGTAACTGACGATACGCCGGTAAAGGTTATTCGTAATGAAAATATCAGTGAGATACCAAAAAAAGAGATAGTTGTTGGAGATATTATCCTTGTCGGGACTGGTGAGGAAATCCCGGCTGATGCAGAAATACTGGAAGCTGTGTCACTTCAAATCGACGAATCGTGTCTTACAGGAGAGCCAGTCATAGATAAAACGACTAATCCAAAGGATTTCGACAGAGATTCTACGTATCCGTCAAACTGGGCAATGCGAGGCACAAAAGTTATGGATGGTCACGCCATTCTCGTTGTGAGGACAGTTGGTGATGCAACAGAATATGGAAAAGTCGCGAGACAATCAACCGAAATGTCAGGAGAGATTACTCCTCTCAATAAACAGCTCGATAAGCTCGCCAAATTTATAGGGGTAATGGGTTTCGGATTAGCTATGTTGACCTTTTTTACCCTTTTTTTGAAAGACATTCTTTTCATGGATCCCTCAGAACACCTGGCATTGATCCCCCTTGGATCAGTGTTCATTGTTTTGATTTCAGCTCTGGTTTCTCTGTCTAAGGTCTGGATACCAATAATTTATGACGGATTTGAATTATTGGGAATTGAAAAGGAAATTCCCCATTATATTCAATCTGTCAGCTGGTTTAAATGGTTGGGTTTCGGATTGCTCACCTTTATTCTTTTAATCTTATTTGGATACTCAGCGGGTATCGATCCGCTCAACCCGCTATCCTGGATCAGTATAAAGCTTGCAGGAAGAATTCTTCAGTATTTTATGGTTGCAGTTACCCTGATTGTTGTAGCGGTACCTGAAGGTTTGCCGATGAGCGTAACGCTAAGCCTTGCATTGAGTATGCGTAAAATGTTACAGACCAATAATCTTGTTCGGAAAATGCATGCTTGTGAGACAATTGGTGCAACAACCGTAATCTGTACTGACAAAACAGGGACATTGACACAAAACAGAATGCAGGTGACCAAAACCAATTTTTTCGGTCTTGGCGATCAGAAATTGACTGAAGATGAACTGAGCATTTTAATCAAAGAAGGAATTGCAGTCAATGCAACAGCATATCTTGACTTTTCAGATCAAAAAATAGTAAAAACAATAGGGAATCCCACTGAAGCAGCGCTTTTACTCTGGCTTCATGAAGGAGGTACAAACTATCTTGACCTGCGCGAGGAAACCTTAGTCATCGAACAATTGACCTTTTCTACCGAGCGTAAGTTTATGGCTACTCTGGGTTATTCTCCGGGTCTGAATAAAAAGGTGCTGTATGTAAAAGGTGCTCCTGAGATAGTTTTTTCAATGAGCAAAGATGTTTTATTTGAGGAACAGCGTAAATCTGTTGATGCCGCCTCTTTTCGGATTGATGCGCTTTTGCATTTGTATCAGGATCAGGGAATGAGAACATTAGGTTTTGCCTATGAAATTGTGGAAGACGAAAGGGCCCGGTTTATTGGGGGCAAACTGGTAAATGCCAATCTGACCTACCTGGGGATTGTTGCCATTTCAGATCCTGTCAGGGAAGATGTTCCTAAAGCAGTGAAAAAATGTCTGAATGCAGGAATTGATATAAAAATAGTTACCGGAGATACACCCGGAACTGCAATGGAAATCGGGCGGCAAATTGGAATCTGGAACATCAGTGATCAGGGGCATAATATACTTACCGGCACCGAATTTGAAGCTTTAAATGATGAAGTAGCAAAAGGTAGAATACAACATCTTAAGATTTTATGTCGGGCAAGACCTACAGATAAACAACGATTAGTCAGGTTACTTCAGCAAAATGGTGAAATTGTGGCAGTTACAGGTGATGGAACAAATGATGCACCTGCACTAAACTTTGCGCATGTCGGGTTATCAATGGGATCGGGGACCGCAGTAGCTAAAGAGGCTAGCGACATCACTTTGCTCGACGATTCGTTTAACAGTATTGCCACTGCTGTCATGTGGGGTAGATCGCTCTACCAAAATATCCAAAGGTTTATTCTTTTTCAGCTGACTATCAATTTAGCAGCATTGTGTGTTGTTCTGCTGGGTTCAATAATTGGACATGAATTACCTCTGACAGTAACCCAGATGCTGTGGGTAAACCTGATCATGGATACTTTTGCGGCAGGAGCGCTGGCTTCACTTCCCCCCAACGAAAGAATTATGGAACATAAACCCAGAAAGTCAACCGATTTCATTATAACTCCGTCAATGCAATCTAATATATTGTTTGTTGGATTTGCATTTGTTATTTTATTGATGTCGCTATTGATCTATTTCAGAGATAGTTCCGGAGAAATAAGTCCCATTAACCTGTCCCGATTCTTTACAATATTTGTGCTCCTTCAATTCTGGAATATGTTCAATGCAAAGGCATTTGCCACTGGAAAATCTGCCTTTAAAAACCTGCGCAACAGCTTTGGATTCGTGCTTGTAACAACAGTTATTCTGGCTGGACAAATAGTAATCGTGCAGTTTGGGGGCGATGTCTTCCGCACTGTCCCTCTCCCAATGAACGAATGGCTAATCCTTATCGGCGCCACCTCATCCATTCTCTGGATTGGCGAAATTGTAAGATTCTTAAAAAGTAAATAGGAAAACCTTAAGGGACTCATAATACTACGGATCTCCTGTCTTCTGGTATTTTTAGGATACTACAGATTATTCTACAACCGTCATACCTGAATTTTTTTCATATCCATATGTCATTTTGGCTTTAAAATGTATTTGCAACCCTTTTAAAGGGGAGCTAGATAAACGAACTTGACAACAAATAATAAGTGAAGTTAAAGTATGTTAACAGGGCTAAACTTTAAGGGACTTATACGCGTCTATTAGTAAGTTTATAGGGAAATTGGCATACAAATTGTAAAATTAAAATGAACTTAATTTTAAAATCAGGTATTATTAAATTATTAAAAAACTAGTCATGGACAGCATTAAAAAAATTGCGAAAACACTGGCAATCGCTTTTGCAGGGGCCATAATTGCCATCTTTGTATATTCAAAAATCAATCATGAGCCGAGAGAGGTAATTGTACAGGGGACCTCACCGGTTCAATTAACAAATTATAGCTCCTCTGCCAGCCCACAGGTTCAATTACCTGACTTAACGCAGGCTGCTGAGAAAAGTGTACATGCCGTTGTTCATATTACAACCAAAGTAAAAGCTCAGGGATATGGTGGAAATGAAAACCCGTTATTTGATTTCTTTTTTGGCCCGAAAGGATTTAACCAGCCAAGAGGAAATAATCAGGACCAGGAATACAATATGGGTTCAGGATCGGGAGTGATTATCAATCCTGAAGGATATATTGTAACGAATAATCATGTTATTGAAGATGCAGACAAGATCGAGGTGGTTTTAAACGACAATCGTAAATTTACGGCAAAACTGATCGGACGCGACCCCAATACAGATATTGCGCTTGTAAAAATTGACGCAAAGGATCTTACTTATCTGGTTTGGGGAAATTCGGAATCTTTAAAATTGGGTGAATGGGTTTTGGCTGTAGGAAATCCTTTTAATCTGAATTCAACGGTGACTGCCGGAATTGTCAGTGCAAAATCACGCAGTATCAAGATCATTAGTGGTCAATTACCTCTTGAATCATTTATTCAGACCGATGCTGCAGTGAACCCCGGCAACAGCGGCGGAGCACTCGTAAATGCGAATGGTGATCTGGTAGGAATCAATGCGGCCATTGCTTCCAGAACAGGTTCCTATTCAGGATATTCTTTTGCAGTACCTGCATCAATTGCCCGTAAGGTCGTCGATGACCTCAAACAATATGGTGAGGTACAAAGGGCTCTGCTCGGTGTCGAAATTAAGGATATTGATGATGCACTGGCCAAGGAGGAACATCTGGAAAAAATTGAAGGAGTCTATGTCGGAAAAACTACCGAAGAGGGAGCTGCACGTCAGGCTGGAATAAAACAAGGAGATGTCATTATTTCAGTAAATGGGAATAGTGTAAATACAGTATCACAGCTACAGGAACAAATTGCCAAGTACAGACCAGGTGACAGAGTTGCAATTACTGCAAAAAGAGACGGTTCTCTAAAACAATTCAGTGTTGTTTTACGTAATACTAAAGGTACAACATCGATCGTTAAGGAATCTTTTTCTGTCCTTGGAGCGGAATTTGGAGCAATTTCTGAACGGGATAAAGAGCGTCTGAAAATAGATGAAGGAATTCAGGTTACAAATTTGACCAAAGGGAAACTTAAAGATGCAGGCGTGAAGATCGGATTTATAATTACCGACATAAACAAAATGTCCATTTCAAGTGTTGAAGACATAAAGAGAGTCCTTTCTCAATCTCAAAATAAAAAGCCAATATTAGTTGAAGGAGTTTATCCCGGGGGCGAATGGACTTACTACGTTTTTAAACTTGAAGAATAATTTTAAGAATTAAAATCAAATACCACCATTTCGGTATTGTACAAAACCACAAATGTTTGTAACTTTGCAAACTTTTAATCGGAGAGCATGAGACAATTAAAGATTACAAAATCCATTACCAATCGCGAGAGTGCCTCGCTTGATAAGTACCTTCAGGAAATCGGTAAAGAAGAGCTAATTACAGTTGAAGAAGAAGTTGAATTAGCTCAACGAATCAAGAAAGGGGATCAGGCGGCACTTGAAAAATTGACAAGGGCTAATCTCCGGTTTGTGGTATCTGTTGCAAAACAATATCAAAATCAAGGACTTAGCTTACCTGACTTAATCAATGAAGGTAATCTTGGACTGATTAAAGCTGCCGAAAAATTTGATGAAACCCGGGGGTTTAAATTCATTTCCTACGCAGTTTGGTGGATCCGTCAGTCGATCCTACAGGCACTTGCAGAGCAATCCAGAATTGTTCGCCTTCCGTTAAATCAGGTCGGGTCATTAAATAAGATCAATAAAGCCTATTCAAAATTTGAACAGGAACACGAAAGAAGACCCTCACCTGAGGAACTTGCAGAACAACTTGAATTACCTGCAGATAAGGTAGCTGATACCTTGCGAGTTTCAGGAAGACATGTTTCGGTGGATGCACCCTTCGTTGATGGTGAGGATAATAGTTTGCTAGATGTTCTGATCAATAATGATTCTCCTAGTGCAGACCGTGTACTGATTGATGAATCACTTTCACGTGAGATCGATCGTTCATTAACTACATTGACAGAGCGCGAAGCAGATATAATAAGAATGTTTTTCGGCATTGCATGTCAGGAGATGACACTCGAAGAGATCGGAGAGCGTTTTGGCCTGACCCGCGAACGTGTTCGCCAAATTAAAGAAAAAGCAATCAGAAGGTTACGTCATACATCCAGGAGTAAATTACTGAAGACCTATTTGGGATAATGTAAAAAATACTTTTTTTATTTTTAGAGACGCACCGCGGTGCGTCTCTTCTTTTTAACGCCCAATTCAAATCAGACGTTACCGCCCTGGTCTCTTTTTTACAGCCAATATTCATAAAGACTCACCGCTGTGCATCTCTACATATTTCTTTCCCAAAAAAATCCTTCCGTTTTATTTACATGTCTCTACAAATCTAACTGCGGGTACAGCAACCTCAGACATTCCATTCCCGATTCAGACTGGAAGATATTTTGAGCAAAATGGATAATCTGATGATCAGACATGTTGTCCTCAGATGAATTAACGAGAAAATCTGCCTCTACAAGCAACTGAAAATCAATATTATCCACAGCCGTAAATGTATGGTGTTTGCTTATAATATAGCAAACCCGTTCAATAACCTCAGCACTGTAATTAAGACCTTTGAGAATTTCCCAGGCAACTGGAGGTCCTTCGGCTTCCTGGTCAATACTTGTACATTTGCCATATTTTTTTTCAGCAATATGAATCCCGATATCATGTAATAAAGCAGTTATCTCAAGGATTTCGAGTAAGTTGCTATCGATAGATTCGGCCAGTCCCAATTGCCGGGCATAAGCATAAACTTTAAGTGAATGTTCAATTCGTCGCCGGTCCCCTTTGTTTTTAAGCATCATCGCAGATGCCACCTTTGATAAACGGTTATCCATTTTGTCTTTGTGCTAATATTTCCTTCAATCTGTACATCTCGTCACGCAGCCGGGCAGCTTCAATGAAATCCAGCTCTTTGGCTGCCTTGGTCATCTCTTTTTGTGTTTTAACAATTGTTTTCTCCAACGCCTCAGTACTCATATACCTCACAACCGGGTCAGCCGCAACATCCGCTTTATCAGGAGCGACATAGGCCTTCCCCATAACCGATTTATCAGGACGATATTCCAATCCGATAATTTCACGGGTCGGTTTAACGATTTGGGTTGGGGTAATATTATTCGCAATATTATAGCTATTTTGCTTTTCCCGCCTGTAATTGGCCGAATCTATTGTTCGCTGCATTGAAGAGGTTATCTTATCGGCATACATGATAACAAGACCATTTAAATTACGTGCAGCACGACCTGCTGTTTGGGTTAACGAACGTTCAGACCGAAGAAATCCCTCTTTATCGGCATCGAGAATGGCGACAAGTGAAACTTCAGGAAGATCGAGCCCTTCGCGCAAAAGATTAATTCCAATTAAAACATCAAAAACACCTTTCCGCAATTGCTCCATAATCTCAACCCGCTCCATCGTATCGACATCTGAATGAATATATCGACAACGAATATTCAACCTGTCAAAATATTTTTGGAGCTCTTCAGCCATCCGTTTTGTTAAAGTAGTGACCAGGACTCGCTCATTTTTAAGAGTTCTTATATGAATCTCTTCCATTAAATCATCAATCTGATTCGTCCTGGACCTGATTTCAATATGTGGATCAAGTAACCCTGTCGGCCTTATGATCTGTTCAACAACAACGCCTTCACTCTTTTGAAGCTCATAGTCAGCCGGTGTGGCACTTACAAAAACTATTTGCCGTGCAACATCCTCAAACTCTTCAAACTTCAGCGGTCTGTTATCTATCGCTGCGGGAAGCCGGAAACCATAGTCAACGAGGGTAACTTTCCTCGACCTGTCGCCTCCGTACATCGCGTGAATCTGTGGCATTGTGACATGACTCTCATCGATAACCATCAGGTAATCATCCGGAAAATAATCGAGCAGACAAAATGGTCTGGATCCTGGCTCCCGGTTATCAAAATACCTGGAATAGTTCTCTATTCCAGGGCAATAGCCCAGTTCGCGAATCATTTCAAGATCATAGGTTACCCGGTCCTCAATC
>CAIOOC010000919.1 GCA_903859795.1 uncultured Bacteroidia bacterium | reverse complement strand
CTTTCATAATCCTGGTACTATTCCTTTTCCTGGGAAATGTAATTTTTTCCTATATTTTCAGGATTCAACTTTACTCTTTTCGGGTTACCTGTGGAATGGTTCTAGTTTACAGCGGTTGGATGGCGCTTCACCAGGGCGTGTTAATAAATCTGGGAAAGGAGTTCAGGATTCAGGATATTTCATCTGTGCCGATCGCCATTCCCATGATTGCAGGCCCTGGAACCATAACTGCAACCGTCACTTTCCCGGCTCAGTACGGCTCATTGGTTACTGTTCTGGCTGTTTTTGCCGCTCTGGCTGTAAACCTTATCGTCATGTTATTCGCCAAAAACATTGGACGCGTTTTGATTAAATTAAATGTGATGTCAGCCCTTGTCAGGATTATCGGTCTGATTATTGCGACAATCGGAATCCAGATGATATTTGACGGAGGCGTTGAATTCCTTAAGATACATGGATTGATTAAATTATTATAAATCAATTAGAAAAGGTGTCTTTTCTCTACTTTTAATCCTCAACCTTAATCTTCCAGTCCACGAATTCTACCGTGTATTGCTTTTGGTCCGGAGAACCGGCAGCCAGACCAAGGTCAACAGCCTTTTGAATACCCGGTATCAGGTTCGTTTGCCGTTTTATAATCCAGTTTTTACCGTCGAGACTAACATAACCCGTGAAACGATCCCCATGCCGCTCCAGACGAACCCAAATGGGAGTAGGTGAGTTTTCGGGAAGATTCTCGCTCGCTGCTTTATGCATACACCCGTTTCCAAACTCATCGTACTCAATACCGGCACGGCCCGGAGTGCTAAACATAAGCACAGATCCTAAACTTCCACGGTCAACATCAAAGCTTTTGCTTATATCGTTCCGGACAAATAATCCGGTACGATACCATTCACTGGTACGGGTTCCAAAGGTGGCGATTTTTGCTGTCGAGACGAAATCGCCCTTCAATCCCTTCAAATAAACAGTTGCATAAGCATCTTCGGCATGATAGAAATCCCATCCGCTTGCCTTAATAATATATTTGTTCTCCTTTTGGATGACTTCAACATCCGATGGTCTGGATTTTGGAGAGATGTAGGTAGCCAATTTCTGCTTTAACATATCTAGTTCTTTACACCCAGATACCTTAAGTGATAATTCATCGCTATTCCCAATTCGTATCCGGTAATTTCCGGCTTCCGGGGTAAGGTCAAAGTAAACCTCTCTGGACTCCTTATCTTTAAGGGAAACAGTCTGACTTTTAACTTCCTTGTCATTGACTATCAACGGTAGCGATGATTCGATGCCAGTGGCAAGCAAATTAGTTGCCACGGCGGTGATGCGAACACTTTCTCCAGCAAGAAGCCTATCTTCTGAAAGATGAATCCGGTCAAACGATATTCGTGGTTTTTCTCCCTGAACCACAATGGTCTGCGGCATTGTTTCTGCTATCGAAATTTCCTGAGCACCAGGCTCATTAAGCCGCAATTCAAATTCAATTGTTCGGGTGTTATCCCTGATAACCGGAAACGGCTTATCGTCAATTGGTTTGCGATTTGTAAAAAGGGCAACCCGGGAGACGCCAGAGCTACCTGTGTTTAACACATCGGCTTTTACTTTTATTAATGATCCCGCAGGTACAGGCTTATCAATCGGTTTACCATTCAATGTTATATGCAGATTGGAGCAGGCATATTCGGGATTGCCATCGATAAATTGTTCAGGCAATTTTAGTGGCGGTTCGATCAGGAAATTATCAGAATAGTCATTGTTGATTAAATAGGTGCCACAAGTTTTCATATCACCCTGCTCGACATCAAAATAGACATTGTTTTTTACTGTCCAGTTGCTTGACATGTTGTCGAACCAGAAGGCGACATTATCGCTAAAGAAACCGCGGTGGACACGGTGAATGATATTATTCCGGACAGAAGAATTGGTGGTCATCCCGGTAACTACGATAACTCCGGCATCATCGGCATCCTGTTGAACATCTTCAAAATGGTTATATTCCACCACCACATCACCGGTAACGGTTCCTTCCAATCCCCCTGAGCCGATATCCATTGTATATGGTCTTCCCGACTTGGTAAAATAATTGTGTGAGATTGTGGAATGAAGGGTCCCACCCACACCCAGTGTTATTCCGCCCCCCAGGCCGCAGGATGAAAATATATTGTGATCAACCAGGGTTTCCCGGGTGATCTGAATCAGTTTCCCGTTCTGCAGGTCTCCGGTACTACTAACACTTAAGGCTCCTTGTTCCAGGCCATCAAAAGTGCTGTTAAAAATGCGCATACCATAACAACCCGCGCCGACAGCCATCCCTACCCCGCCGCACGCACGTAATTCAGAATTGGCAAACTCGCAATCTGTGGCAAAATCATAGGTTATCGCGATGCAACCCGGAGTTGGATCATAGTGATGCGGGAAATTTCTGAAATTCTCTTTTGCCCCTTCGAATGCCAGACCATAGAACCTCAGGTTGCGAACCGGTGTTTCTTCATTTCCGGTTACCTGGACAAGATGATTGATTTGAGGAACTGAAATATTAGCCAGATTTGGATTTTCGATTCCATTCTCAGGGATATAGCTGATTTCATGATTCTTTTTATCAAAAAACCACTCTCCCGGAACGTCTAAAAGCCCTTTGATATTCTCGACGTAATAGCGCGGAGGAACGACCAGCAACCCATTGTTTTTCCCCGGGCCATCCTCAGGTTCCCTGAGATAGGCTATTTGATTCTTTTCGTCGATCCTTTCAATCGAGTTATATGCTGACCGCCAGCGAAGTAAAATAACAATCCGATTATCCTGCATATCTTTCCAATTCTTAAGATCGCCGGTTTTAAATGGTATTTCAGAGGTTGAAGCCGGGGTTTTACGAAGTGTCAGATAACCTTCATTCGGGTACCTGGCAAGCGTCTGCTTCTTCCCATTGGCAATTAGTGCCGATACTTCATCACGATTAAAGGGAGCCACCCAAACATTTCCTTTCATTTCCCATTTATTAACAGGAACTGCCCCGGAAATCACAGGTTTTTCACCGGGGTAAGCGGCATAAGTGACATAGTTGTCGCGTAAGTGGTGCCATTCAAAGGCTCCTGAAGGTAGGTTTGTTTCGACACGCTCACCACCGTCCTCAGGAGTAAACACCAATGGTTCTTTAAGAGGATAAAAGCCGTTACGGATAAATACAACGATATCCTTTCCCCTTCCGTAGGGATGAGAAGAGCCGGAATACCGTGCGTCTATCGCTTTCCCCTTAGGTAGATAAACCCTCGACTTTAGTTCCCTTACAGCCAGTTTGGCGCGTGAAATTGTGGCAAAAGGACCATCAGTATGTGTTGCATTTGGTGTATCGAGTGTGCCGGACCAGGAATCACTACCCTGAGGAGAAACAAAGAAATCACCTTTTGCAGCAGATCCGTCAAAAGGCTGCCATAACTCGCTTCGAAGTAGTTTGCCATCTTTGGGAACATTTATTTTGCTTTTGTCATCCTGACTGTTAAAAACTCCGGCAGCTGCACTTTGTGAACGAAGAAAAAACAATAAACAACAAAATAAAAACAACTTAAAGAAATCGGAAGGTGAAAAATCATGGGTTTTGAATCGCATAAATCTGATAGTTGACAATGAAAAATAATTTTCCTGAAGGGCAAAATAAAGGTTCGGCAGACTCTTCTGCATTTGATCGGCAAACCTACTAAACGTAATACAATATAACAAAATACATAACTGTAATTTTACTTT
>CAIOOC010000918.1 GCA_903859795.1 uncultured Bacteroidia bacterium | reverse complement strand
TTTAGACAGAGTTCATTTTACAGTCTCCCCCCTTAAAATGGGAAGTTCAATAATTCAAGAAGGCTAAGGTTTTATAGCTTAATCATTGTCATTATTTTCTTTCCATTCATGCTTACATCGATCACTGCAGAAAACATGAAGCGATCCCCCAACACCAAGAAAGCCGCCTTTGTGATACCAAACTGAATTATTAGGCGGGTTAAAGTCCATATAACCTGCATGTTCACCACTTTCTCCAATGTAGTCGCCACAATTCTCACAATACCAAGATTTTGAACTCATGATTTTAATGTTTAATTGATTTTTAAATTGATATATCAAAAAAAGGCCCCAGATCTTTGGCCTGTTCCTTTGCATCCAAAAGATCATAATCGCAGATCAGAGGATGGTATTTTAACGAATTTTTCAATATGTTTTTCAAGTTTTTATCTTGAACAGCTTCTCCAGGAATGAATCCCGTAAGTAATTTCTCGGCACACCATCTTTTGTGTTCCATCCTGCAAAGTATTTCAGAACCAATTGATGAAATATTTATTTTGGTTTTGTTCACAGCCTCGAGCATTGCTTGATAATTCCGGTCAGTTGCCATATCCAGATACCGGAATTTTACAAGTAAGTGTCTTGCAGGAAAGCGGTTCATGTCTTTCTCCCGATCTGATAAACTTTCAAATTTTCTGTTTTCCTTATCCGGATAAATATCAAATATCTGTTTGGCCGCTACATCGATCAATTCTTTGTCTTCAATAATGGTCTTTTTATCCAAATATTTATAAATGTCTTTGATTTCAATGTTGATATCAGAGAATTTTGTATCGAGATTTGTCAAAAACCCTTTTATTTGATGATGGTGAGGAAGAATAGTGACTACTTTTGGAAACTCCAAACTCTTTAGCCGGGAGTAAAAGAATTGTCTGATTTTCATGGATTCCATCAGGCAAGTACTATCATTGTCTCCAGTGATATAGCAAACTGACAGATTTTCCAGACCAAATTGATTATCTGGGTCAAGCAACCTTTCCGGTTCAATTGCTTCCAAATCCAATACCTCATCTAAAGCCGGGTAATTAAATTTGAGCATATTCAATTTTTTATCTATTCCATGGTCAACAATCGTAACCTTCGTCCTTTTAAAATTGGCAAAGTGGTAAATATGCCCAGCCTCAATCAGTAGCTTCTCACTAAACTTGTTCAACCCATAAATCATTATTTTGGCTGGTGGATCTACTTCTTTTTTGATAGGAATAAATATATCAGGAGAATATTCATCGATGATTTTTGAAGCTGCTTTTTGATAGAAATCGATGTAATGATATTCAATTAGTTTACTTTCAATTTGCTGATAATCTTTTGCAAGCGAAAGATTATCGAATTCACCAAATTGACAGAGCACTTTTAATTTGTTTTTCAAAAGTGTTTCCTTTAGATTTTTTATTGCATCGATGATTTCAAAATTAAGAGAATCATCATTGATAAGTGTTGTCAGATAGTTTGCCCTGCCAATGTTAGCTTGTCTTAGTAATTTAGGATCGCGGGCATCGCCGATAATTACCTTAACATTTTTGTGTTTTAATGTGCTTATTGACTTATGATCCGGATTTATTTCAATGATGACAATCTGTATTTTGGATCCGGATTTCAGATCCTTTCCCTTATTCGCATTTGACAGGATATCATTGATTAAAAACTCTGTTTTCTTATTAAGTCCACAGAATATATAGTGTTCATGAAAAAAATATTTGATTGCATACAAATCAAGCTTTTTCTTTGTCATGCCCAGGATGACGTTTATTACTGCTGAAAGAATGACCAAGGGCATTAAAAAACGCGCTATTTGCAAACTACCCGGAACATCCAACCTGGGAGGATAAGCTCCATTATTGATTAATTCTGTTGTACTTTTGCTTATCAGCTGAAGTGTCAGATACAAAGAAGACCAAAATGACAGGTGCAATTTTTCACCTAAATAGTATTCTTTCCAACCGATTACACCGCAATAAACCGCCACCACAAAAATAATAGCTAAGACAATGTTTGTTAGGGATTTAGTATTAATTCTTCCTCTCATTGTGTGTTATTCTTTTTTTATAACGATTATAAATAGATACATGTTATCCATCTGGTTTAACAGTATTCCTGAAACTTCTTCCTGAAACTGATCGGGTCGTCAATCTGATAAAAAGATTCATTGGTCCCGCCGGTACCTACGAGGTTAATGCAGCCATATCCCAGGAGCCTTCCCATGATGGATTGATTTACTCCAACACTTTCGATCTTCGAAAGATTCAGTTCAAGAGTTCTTCTCGAAATCAAACCTGTTTTAATCACAACCCTTTTGTTAGTTATGACAAACTCATCCACCCAACGACGGTACACAGCACTTAGCCCAAGGGTGAGAATGGATTTTAAAGTAAAGAATATGACCCAGTGATATTTTGTCTCAAATACCACAAATTCACCAGTGTTCAGGTTTGAATTTACATAAGAGCCCATATATCAAATATTAAATGTGCATTTGTTTTAAGACTTACCAGTCAGAATAGAATAAGCTCCCCGAGTTTATCCGAAGTAACCCGCTTATTTAAATAAACTTTAGATTGCTATTTATTTTTAATACACCGAATAGAAATCCCGGATCCATAACCGATATTCATTCTTGTAACTTTATCGTTATCCCCCTTCAGTATATAAACAATAGGTTCAAGGTTACCTTTAATGTTTTTATATGCATTTTGAGTCCAAAACGTTCCAAATTTACCTATAAAATCAAAATCAGCTCCTGGTTGCCTCATTCCTCCGGGCAATCCAGTGAAACCACTCTTGTTTGTGCCGTTTTTTATCCATCCAGAAGTGCTTTTCATCGTACTACCTGCATTTGGTTTAGTTAGGAATGTTACAAACGTTTTTGAAAATAATGTGAAACATATAGATAAAGCATCCAACCATTCATTATCAGTGGGTACATGCCATCCTTCCGGGGCAACACCCCGCAGATCTTTTGCTGCATGAAAATTATAAAGTTTCCCGTACTTTTTACCATTAGCAGGATTATTGTCATAATAACACCAGGCCGGATTACCTTCCCTGCAGGCTTTAACCCACGCTTCGGCGGTCTTCGCCTCCGTTATAGGATCGCCGTTTCGGAAAACATCAACATTCAAGTTTTGATCCATCCAAATTTGATTAGCAATTTTTACTTCGTTAAATGAATTCATCTTTCTTATTTTTATATTTTATCCTACTCATGAGGCTTTTCAGTTACGCCCCCGATATAATGCCTGATCGGGACAGGTTTAGTGGTTTTTTCTCGCTGCCACCAGTCTCTTACAAGTTCTTAAAGGAGATAATTAAAATTATTAAAATCTTCATCATTAGTTTTCAAATACTTTTAAGAAAGGAAGGAAATTCCCTTCCGGATTATGCCCTTTCCAGCTGTTATGATCATCGATAATTGAAAATACAACCAATCGAAATTGATTTTTAAATTCATTCTCCTGAAATACTTCCCTGATTAGCAGAGCCATGTGCTTAGGAGGGTTACAAAAGGCTCCGCAGCCAAAAGCACTGAGAACTAAACTATCGTGTTTGTATTTCCCTGCTATTCTTAAAATTGTTCTAATCTTTTGCTTCACTGCTCCAATAAGTGGTTGAATTATACAATACTCACCATTAATTAATTCTAAATCAGGTCTATTTAAAGCCGGAACACTAACAAATGAGAGTTGAAATGGCCTTTTAAGCAGGCAATAGCCATTCTTTTCAGAACCTCTAAAGATTGTAATCCCGGTAGAGTAAATACCACCTGTATTTCTATCCAGAGGATAACTATTTGCATTTCTTTGGATGCCATATTCTTCAGCGTAGTTTGCGAATTGATAAAGCGACTCAAAAAGATTGGACCGCCGAAAAATATTTTCTTCCTGAGCCCCGGCACCTCCTAATACCCCTCCTCCCGGATTTTGTCTGTTTGCCATATTGAGTACGCAAGGATTGAAGCCGGCATGCTTGAGTAAGTATGCCGTCTCCAAACAGTCGGCCTCAATGACAGAAAACTGTGTTACATCCTCCGATTTTGATTCGACCATTTTTGCCGGTGAGTCGAAAAACTCTGTATTCTCTGAAATTCCTTCATTGGATATGATAACTTTTTCATTATCCAGGTAATAACCTCCAGATTTGACTAGATTTACAGTACCCTTAAAAATATCTGCCCTTAGTTCACGATAACCGGTCCTTCCTTCTGACGCGATTCTGAAATTTCTCAGCCATTCAACCGAGTCAAAAGATTCTGAATGAGTCGCTAAAATATTATTCACATCAAATATCAAGTCATATTTGAATCTATTGATTTTCATGTCTGACAGCATCTTTTCAACATCATCATAATCAAAGTCGGATACTAAACGCCATTCACACTCAATGGTATTGTTGTACTTTAATTCCAATAATCCCCATTTGCTATTTTTACACAAACAAACGTAAGAGATTCCTTTATAGCTTTGCAGGACAATGATATCTGAAAAGTCAAAGTCAAAGAGCCTTTTTTTATATTCAGCACTACCCAGCCCGAAAATTTCAGAAATTCCGAACACTTCCCAATTTCCATTCGAATTAGTTCTTGCTATTATTGGAACTAAACAACCATCATTACAAGTTATTAATTGCTCCATATTTTTAAATCAGTTAAATTCTGTGGTGAATAGTCTTTGATATCGTTCATTCAATATGTATTTTCATCAGGCCTTTCCG
>CAIOOC010000917.1 GCA_903859795.1 uncultured Bacteroidia bacterium | reverse complement strand
GTATGGACAAATTTAATTTCCTCACCAGTAATCGGTTAATGATTTGCGGCTTGCTTCTGGCGGCTAGCTTGAATGCCTAATCTAATTGACTCTTGTTCTAAATCATGTACTGAAAAAGGCAAATCCTGCCATTGAAAATCTGCAAGATGCCAGCTGCCAATTGCCGGAAGCAATGGGAGCAAAATCTATATTACCCGTACCAGGAATCACAGAACCAATTTATGCATCAGACCGGGTAACAGAGTGGACACCTTTTATATTTTTCAATTTTTGTATCAGAAAATCAAGATGTTCAAGGTCATTTACAAAAACGCGTAATGTTCCGTCAAAGGCTTTATCTTCAGAATTTATCGCAATGGATCTCATTTGAATTCCTATCTCCTTTGAAATAATACGGGAAATGTCCGTAACAATCCCGGACCTGTCAGATCCCGAAATATGGATTGTTGCCTGAAAAGAGTTCCGTTTACCCGTATTTCTCCATTTTGCCTTAATGATTCTGTACGGATAGCGCTCAATCATCTGCCTGGCATTCGGGCAAGTGGTTCTATGAATTTTAATCCCCTCGAGAATTGTCACAAATCCAAATATTTCATCTCCAAAAATCGGATTACAGCAAACAGCCAATTTATAATTGACATCTTTAAGATTATTATCAATGACCAGAAAATCGTCGCTATTGTCGAACGAAAGTTCTTTAACTTCCTGTGCAGGAAGCATTTCAGCTAACTTTTCCTGTTGAGACTCCTCTTGTTTACCTATGACCTGATCTTTAATTTCAAGGGTATCGATTTTTCCAACTGAAATATTATAATAGAGATCTACAGCAAGCTTTAACTTATAGTGCTTCAGGATATCCCTGATAATAATATCATTAAGTTCTATCTTCCAGTTTTTAAATTTCCGCCTAAGGATCTCTTTCCCGTTTTCAGCCTCCTTTTTGTGATCTTCATTTAAGCTCGCCTTTATTCTGCTTTTAGCTTTTGAGGTAACCACAAAGTCCAGCCAATCGAGCTTAGGTTTCTGATTATTGGAAGTTTCAACTGAGATCTGATCACCGTTTTTCAATATATATTTCAGGGTAACCAGTTTGCCGTTAACCTTCCCGCCAACGCATTTGTCACCTATTTTAGAATGTATTTCATAAGCAAAATCAAGTAGAGTGGCTCCTGCCCTCAACTTAAGCAGGTCTCCTTTAGGTGTGAAAACGAAAATCTCGTCTTCATAGATATTTACTTTAAAATCATCAATAAAATCGACAGGATTTAATTGCGGATTTTCAAGAATTTCACGCACATTCCTCAGCCATTTGTCAATCTCCTCGCCTCCTTTCCCACCTTTATATCTCCAGTGGGCAGCCAGACCATTTTCGGCGATATCATCCATCCGGTGCGTCCTTATCTGGACTTCAACCCATCGCTTCCCAGGGCCGAGCACTGTGGTATGAAGCGATTCATAACCATTTGATTTTGGATAAGTTATCCAGTCTCTAAGCCTGTCGGGGTTAGAGAGGTACTCCTCCGTAACCACCGAGAAAGCCTGCCAGCAGGTAGCTTTCTCATTTTCAGGGTCTGAGTTTAAAATAATGCGGATTGCAAAAAGGTCATAAACTTCATGAAAATCAACCTTTTGTTTTTGCATTTTATTCCAGATCGAGTAAATCGATTTGGTCCTTGCTTTCATCTCAAAATCAAAACCTCGGCTTTGAAGCTTCTTTTCGATAGGCAGCACAAAAGCCGAAACAAAACTTGCACGTTCAACTGCCGTTTCTTTCAGCTTTTCAACAATTGCCTCGTAGTCTTTAGAATGAAGATATTTCAGTGCAAGGTCAAGCAGTTCTGAGTTTACCTTATACAGGCCTAGGCGGTGTGCAAGTGGGGCATATAAATGCCAGGTCTCGATGGAAAGTCGTTCCCGAATCTCTGCAGGCTGATTACTTAAGGTGCGCATATCCTGCAACTGATCGGCAAGCTTAATTAAAATAACTTTTACATCGCCAGACAAAGTCAACAAAAGTCTTCTGAAGTTCTCACTCTGAAAAGCTATGTTTCCGGTATTTAGAGAATTAATCCGTATCCATCCGTCCAAAATAGTTGCAACATTGGGACCAAATTGTTTCTTTACCTCATCACCCGAATACTCAATCCCCCATTTACTATAAACATTGTGAAGTAAGGCAGCGATCAGAGCATCTGTCGACAATCCAAGCTCAAGAACCGAAATCTTAGCCACCGCAATTGAGTGATTCAGAATAAATTCACCCTGGTTCCAAATCTTGTTGCCAAGAGTTTGGGAGGCAAAGCGAAACGCTTTTTCAATGATTGGCAAATCAGATTCGGGCAGATTCTTGCCACACTGAAAGATCAGCGCCTGATATGAATTCGTTATTTTTTCATCAAGTAATTGATCCACAATACAAAATATTATCAAGACAAATTATTACCTTTCGAAATGCAACAGTGCAAAAATAGCAGGTCAATCGGAAATTACACTAGTTTTTAACTTTATCTGCAGGCCAGTGTCGTTCAGTTTTCCATATTTTTGATTCTGAACGGACATTTTTTAGGATTTCCTCAATTTTTGCAACAATTTCGGGATGCAAAGCTGCGATATTGCTATCCTCATGTATATCAATACTTAAATCATACAATTCGAGTGGTTCGTCAGTTCCGTATCTGACACCTTTCCATTTATCCATACGGACTGCTTGCTTGGTTCCCCCTTCATGAAATTCCCAGTATAAAAAATCATGTTTCTTTTGTACCCCTTTACCGGTCATTTCAGGAACCATTGAAATCCCATCAACCGGTTTTGGCAACCTGACGCCAGCTAAATCAGCAGCTGTAGGTAAGAAGTCCCAAAAAGCTGATGGTAAATCAGTAAGCTTTCCCGCGTAGATCGTTCCAGGCCATGTTGCAATAAACGGAACCCTGATCCCTCCTTCATAGAGAGACCTTTTATATCCTCTAAGCGACCCTGCGCTATTGAAAAAATCGGGTGTCGCTCCCCCTTCCAGATGAGGCCCATTATCTGATGTGAAGATCACTATGGTATTTTTTTCAATTCCAAGCTCCTTTAACTTGGTCACGATTTCGCCAACTGATCGGTCCAGTCTGCTTATCATAGCAGCAAAAGCCGCTCTGGGTTTCGGTTGTGAACCATAAGCACCTTTACGGAAATGAGGACCTGAATCAATCCCAACATAGGGTAATTCAGGATACTTTCCGGTAAATTTCTTCAGAAGACTATCATCAGGTGCTACAAGTTCTGCATGAGGAATTGTATATGGACAAAAGAGGAAAAACGGCCCATCTTTATGTTTTTCAATAAACTGAACGGCCATCCTGTGATATTCATCGAATGCATATTGGGATTGTCTTCCATTCTTATTCCCTGTTAAATATACCTTTTCTCCGTTATGCCATAAATATTCGGGGTAATAATTATGCGCAAGTACCTGACTGTTAAATCCAAAAAATTCATCAAAGCCCTGATTTTCAGGTACACCCTTTGAGCCTGGACCGCCAAGACCCCACTTCCCAAATGCACCGGTGGCATATCCTGCCTTTTTAAATAGTTTGGCAACGGTAAATTCATCAGCAGGGAGAGGTTCCTCACCTTCAGGTTCAATATCTTTATTTCCGCGTATATAGGTATGTCCGGTATGAAGTCCTGTCATAAGTGCAGACCGTGAGGGGGCACAAACAGTACAACCAGAATAGTGATTTGTAAATCTGATTCCTGACTCAGCCAGCCTGTCAATATTTGGGGTTTTAAATTTTAGTTGTCCGTAACAGCTCAGATCGCCATATCCAAGGTCGTCAGCCAGGATAAAAATGACATTTGGGCGATGGATATTGCTGTTAGATGCCGGATGGGAAGCCTGAAGATCTGCCTGAATAAATAAAACCAGACCAATTACCAGAAGGAATAAACCATCTTTTAAATAGATCATAATCTTGCCGTTTAAAAATAAGTAACCGGATTTATTTTTCCAGTTCAATCCTGGCGAAATAAGCCGGCTGATGAAAATCCGGAGTCGATGTTCCAATTTGAGACCAGCTTATATAATGTGGAACAGCTGTCTCATCACCGCACTTATAAAAGTTGGCCAGAAACTCTCTTCCAGGCTTAAGGCCAATTAGCTCCAGGGGGATTGCGACTGTTAAGGACCAATTTGCTATAGTTCCTTCAGCCGGAAGTGTTTCTTCAGTTAAAGTAGGATATCTTAATATCTTAGACATGTTTTCCTTATCAAGACTTTGTCTCTCATGCCTGTCAGCCCCATATGCTGAAAGGCAAACTCCGAGTGAGTTAAATTCAAAGTTCCGGTAGATCTCCCCCTGTTTCAGAAAAAACTCCACACATGAGTCCTGCCACACAGGATCCTGATCTTCGCGGTAAACCGCCTTAAAGATATCGTTATTGACCTGGAAATAAATCCACAAATATTGTTCAGTGTACCCAAGATAAGCAGCTACATCAACAAGATGTGGAAAATCGTTCCAGTTAAGCTTATCAATTGCGATAGAGGTGCCCGAAGCCAGTAATCGGGATGTTGTGAGTGTCATGTTATCCGCAGACAACTCTTTCAGATAGGGAATCTTTAATGCTGACATATAATTTCATTTTTTTGCAAAATAGCAGAATTTCCCCAAAAATGAACCATTCCAACCTAATTAATTCATTAAAAAGGGGACGTGAACTTTTTAATACTCGAAAAGAGATCTTACTTTATATAAAAGTTCAACTCATAGTTGTACATTTGTGCCTCAAAATGGAACAGATATTACTATGCTTCAATCATTTGTAAAAGAGAAGATTTTATATATAATAAATCCGAACTCAGGAACCAGATACAAAGGTCAGATTCCAGCTATTATCAGAAATCACACTGACAATACCATTTTTGATGTCGAAATTTACTTTACCAGGTATCGGGGGGAAGCAACAGAGATAGTTCGTCAAAAATTAAACGAAAATTACCGCTATTTCGTGGCAGTAGGCGGTGACGGAACTGTAAATGAAATAGCCAAAGAATTAATAAATACAGAAGCGGTACTGGCAATAATACCTTCCGGTTCGGGAAACGGACTGGCACGACACCTTAAAATCCCCCTTACTCCGAAAAAAGCCATTGAAGTTATCAATCAAAAGAAATGTGAATCAATTGATTACGGGTTGATCAATGACCTGCCTTTTTTCTGCACCTGTGGTGTAGGATTTGACGCCTTGGTGAGCGAGAAATTCGATCAGAAAAAGGGACGAGGACTGCTGAATTATATAAAAACCACATTCCTTGAATACTTTGATTACAAACCCGAGACTTACCAGATTATAATCGATGATCAGGAAACAATTAGTAGCAGGGCGTTTCTGATCACTTTTGCAAATGCATCACAATATGGCAACAATGCATTAATTGCTCCTCTTGCTGATATTTGTGATGGCAAACTCGAAATATGCATTCTTTCACCCTTCAGTCTGATACAGGTACCTTCAATTGGAATCCGCTTATTTACCGGAAAAATTGAAAAGTCATCCTCTGTTTTCATCAAACAAACCAGAAAAATTCTGTTGAAACGCGAGTTTGAAGGGACTATCCATATTGATGGCGAAACTCGCCGTTTGGGAAAAGAATTGCAATTATCGGTGATTAGCAGAGGTTTAAAGGTGATTATACCGTAAACTTGTAAGACTAACTGACCTACCGCAACTGGTTAATCGCGCCATTTTGTCAGAGATTAAATTAATTTGGTTGGCATGCCTGTTCCCAAATTATCATGAGTTTAGAATAAAATGGTTTACTGCTATTGAAGCCCGTATATTTTTTGTTAACGAAAAACCCCGAAAGTTTTCGAAACCTTCGGGGTTTAATGAAATTTACAACTGTTTGATATTTAAATGCTTATTAAAATTCAGATTCAGATATATAGCTCTCGGGGTTAAATTTAAATGTCTCATTTTTTGCTTCTTTTTGACTCTGTGAATGCTCACTTTTCATTACTTTTTGGCTGCTATCAGAAACTTTCCGATCAATCAACAACGAATCTTCCGAACTCCAATAAGAACTGTCGGTTATCCACCGTGCTATAGTATCCAGTATTTGTTCTTCCTCTGCGTCATCCGTATCTTTCGTTGACCAGGTAGAATTTCTGTTCATCGCATTCTCATTTTTAGGCTCTGTCTTTACCTCTTTGGAATATGTATTTAAACCTACTGATGAATAGTTACTTGCATTAACCTCTGTTGCACTTAGTAAAGCACATAATACAGTTACTGAGATTCTACTTTTCACTGACATAATGCTGACAGAATTGTTTTGCTTTTTCATTTTTTGTTACTCTTTAATTTAATTATTACTAACTGATCTGTATATAACACAAAGCGTGCCAAACTGGATATTTAATTATAATATAGGTGATTAGTAACATTTAGTTGACAAATAATTAACACCAATTCAAAAATTAAAGAGATGATTCTCAAAGGTTTTATGCCGATATAAGAGGCACCAGACATTAAATTAGACAATTGTTGATTCGAATGTCATGTAAACTTATTCAATTGAACAATATTGGATGGTGAGAATAAGATAAATTCTTTTAAAGTATTAAATACCCATATATTGAACTAAGATGGCAGATAATCTTAAAATTTTTGTTCAATTGTTAAATTCTGTTTGGTAAGCCCTGGATATGTACAAACCAAAAGGGTTAAAACCATTTGTGATGGAATAATGCTACTCAAATCTGAGGGAATCACTGGGATCAGAATTGATCGTATGCCATAATTGACGATAAATCGTGAATACTGCCACCGCAAACACCGCAATAAAAACTAAAATGTAGTTTGCCAGGCTAAGTGAAACATGGTAGGCAAACCGGTCTAGCCAGTAAAATGAGAGCAAAAACGAGATTGGCAAAGCAATGATTCCGGCGATAGTGATGAGTTTAAAGATCTCCTTTGACAAAAGCATCACCAATTCTTTGGTCCCGGCGCCAAGGACCTTTCTGATTCCAATCTCTTTGGTCCGGAAAACCGTGGTGAGGGCTAACAATGAATAAAGCCCCATACATGCAATAAAAATAGCGAAGAACGAAAATGCAACTGCAACCTCACCTGTTGATTGTTCTTCTCTATAATATTCTCCAAGACCCTCATTCATTGAGAATTGAAAAAACGGAATATTCTGATACGTTTTCCCAAGGTGATTCCTCACCAACTTAAAATCACTGTCCTTTACAGGTCTTGAAAAACGGATGGTAGCATACTTAATTTTTTCAATTCCACCTGGTAATATGATCAGGGGCTGGATCCTGGTATGAAGGGATTCAAAATTAAAATTGACTACCACACCTTTAATAATCAGACAATGGGTAGAGCTATCCCCTATTTTCCGGTATATCGTTGCACCAATTGGATCCTTTAAACCCAAATATTTCACTGCCTCCTCGTTGACTACAACATCAACCGTATCCCTGGAAATGTACTTGACACAGTTAAAAGTACCTTGAGCCAGATTCATCCCATAAGTCCTAAAGAAGAGAGAATCGGTCTGCATCATATACATCATCAGGTTACTGGACCGATCATTGCCATTCTGAACACTTTGCATTCCAAGAACCTTACCCGGTACAGCATTTGAATAGCTAACGCTTTCAACATCCATTATTTCCATTAACGTTGACCGAAATTCATTCGTATCACCTTCAAGGCCAATCACATTTTGTATTACCAATAGTTTATCTTTTTCAAATCCAACCCCTATTTGTTGTACATATCTTAATTGTCGGTAAATTGTTGATGTTGAGCAGATTATCACAAGGGAAAAAACAAACTGAATAATAACAAGCATACCGCGAAAACCCTTACCTCCGGTACTAAATACTTTTTGGTGACTTAAAATGGTGGCGGGACTAAACCTTAGGATATAAAATGCAGGATAAATTCCGGCAATAATACCGGTAAAAAAGGTGATACAAAAAATAATTGGTGAAAGTGTAAATAACAATAGCTGGATATCCCGGTTTGGACTTTGCTGTGTTAGGATGGTATTGGGGTATACCAGTTCAACAATTACAAGGGCAAAGAACAGTGAAATAAAACTGATAGTAAGCGATTCTGCCATCAGTTGCAGCGATAATTCTCTTCGCTGTGACCCTAAAATTTTCCGTATTCCAATTTCACGTACACGCCCCGCTAACCGGGCAATTGAAAGATTTGCATAATTAATACAGGCAATTAGAATGATCAGAATTGAAATACCCGCAATAATCAATAGTGTCTGAATATTAACATTTTGTGAATTCTCATACTTCAAATGTGAATAAAGGTGGATATCAGAAACCTTTTGTAACCGCAGGACAAAATACTCATCCTTTTCTTTCATCTCTTTGATTGTAAGTCCCATGGATTTTTCAAGATCCTCACCGGCCTCTTTTAAAAAACCTTTCAACAGTTTATCTTCAATTGCAGAAAGCCCAAGGTAAGCCGAAGCTGCAGGTTCACTCAGATCGGTACCTTCTTTAAACCTGAAATAGGTATAGAGGTATAACGAGGTCCACCCCATATCTGGCAGCACAACAGATGAGATTGAAACTAACGACTTATAGTTCAGATGAGAATTCGTAGGACAATCTTCAACGATACCGGTTACAGTCCATTTTTTGTCATTTTCTACGGTCAGGATCTTTCCCAAAGCTCCGCCCGGGAATAGCTGTTTGGCAATCGAGCGTGACAGGACAATTGAACGAGGTTTATTCAGACAGCTCTTTGGATCACCCTCTAGTAACTTAAACCCGAAAATATCAAAAAACGTAGAATCTACATATAATAATGTTCTTCTGTCGAGCAATGTAGCAACCGGTACAACAACCGGTATATCGCGATCGTTCTTAAAAATACGGCAAGCCTGCTCAATTTCGGGTACATATGACCTTAATCCGATAGAGAACATCGGTGAAGTAACAGCCACTTTCGACTCAAGACCCCCTAATTTTGAATCAAGGTAAACCCTACAAAGTCGTTCGGAAGATGGGTGAAAAGAGTCGTATTTAGATTGTTCCCAAACATAAACCAAAACCATTATTGCACAAGCCATACCTACTGCAAGACCGAATACATTAATGAAAAAATACTCTTTATTTCGCAGCAGATTTCGTATGGCAACAATCAGGTAATTCTTCATCGCACAATTAAAAATTATTTATAGCACGGGAATAACTCTCAGTGACGACATGACCGTCAAATAAATGAATAATCCTGTGCGAACGCTGAGCCTGCATCAGTGAGTGTGTTACCATTATAATGGTGGTTCCGGCTTCATTGAGCTTTATCAGTTCCTGGATAATGTCCTCTCCATGAGTCGAATCAAGGTTGCCTGTAGGCTCATCGGCGAGAATAACACGAGGTTTAGCTATTACAGCTCTGGCGACTGCGACAAGTTGCTGCTGACCTCCGGAAAGCTCATTAGGAAAATAGTTGGAACGATGTTTCAGGTTGAACCGTTCAAGAACCTGATTCACACTTTCTGACCGTTCAGGTTCCTGCAATTTTTGATAAACAAGTGGTAACTCGATATTTTCCCTGACGGTAAGGTCATCAATAAGGTTAAAGCTTTGAAATATAAAGGCAAAATTAACCTTTCTCAGATCAGTCCTCCCTCTTTCGGTAATGTTCGAAACCAATTTGTGATTCAATAAATAGGTGCCCGAAGTGGGTGAATCTATTAGCCCGATAATATTGAGTAACGATGTTTTTCCACATCCAGAAGGACCCATAATACTCACAAACTCGCCTGAAGAAACGGTTAGATTAATGTTACTTAAAGCTTTCGTTTCAACATCCTTATTCCTGAACACCTTCCCAATATCAATTAATTCAATCATGATTACGTATAATAACAGTTATAAAGTTTGGCAGCAGGTCCCTTTTTGGTTTGGAATCCCGGATATAGGCGGAAAGATAGCCAAATTACAATAGAATTAAATATATTGTACAATTCACAAATCATACCAATATATTAAGCGTCTAAATTATAAACCATTACAAATCACCTAAAAAAAATAATTGTCCGTATTCGTACATTTAATGACCGATTTCGTACATTTACCTATCAAAAAGAGTGTTCAGAATTTAAAACTTTAGAAATTAAATATTTCAATTATAACACTGGAATACAATTATCTAAAAATCAAACTAAAGCCTTTGGGATGTATATATTCTTTATGGCTTGATGTTTGTAATTCAGGATAATAATAAAAACTGATACGATGGATAAGATTGGAAAAATTCTGGCAGTCGATGACAATGAGGATATTCTCTTCTCTCTTAGGTTATTATTGAAACCTCATGTTGAAAAGATAGTAACTATAAATACGGCTACTTCAATTCCAGAATTACTTCAAAATGAGGAATTTGATGTAATTCTACTGGATATGAACTTTACAAAGGATGCTATAAGTGGTCAGGAAGGTTTCTTTTGGCTTAAAAAAATCCTTGAAATAGATCCCGAAGCTGTCGTGCTTTTTATAACGGCGTACGGCGATATTGAAAAGAGTGTAAGGGCGATTAAAGAGGGGGCATCCGACTTTATCCTTAAGCCATGGCAAAATGAAAAATTGCTGGCAACTTTAAATTCCGCGATGCAATTGAGAAGATCCAAAAAAGAGATCGATCAATTGAAAAGCAGGGCCAAGGCAATAAATAATATGATGAACCGAACATTCAAGGAATTTATCGGGAATTCAACAGAGATGCATAAGGTTTACACAGCGATTTCCAAAGTTGCTGCAACTGATGCCAGCGTTCTGATACTTGGCGAGAATGGAACCGGGAAAGAGTTGGTAGCCAGAGCCTTGCACAGTAATTCAAACAGGTCGGACGAGGCTTTTATCAGTGTGGATTTAACCTCTATCAGTGAATCACTTTTTGAAAGTGAGTTGTTCGGACATATCAAGGGATCGTTTACCGATGCAAAAGCTGACAGGCCCGGAAGATTTGAAATTGCCTCAGGCGGAACACTGTTTTTGGATGAGATAGGGAACCTACCGATGCCACTGCAGGCTAAGATACTTACTGTCCTCGAAAGGCGTGAAGTGACAAGGGTTGGTTCGAATAAGCCAATCCCCATTGATATCAGGTTAATCTGTGCGACCAATATGCCACTTCACCAAATGATCGAGGAGGGAAAGTTCAGGCAGGATCTGTTGTACCGGATTAACACAGTCGAAATTGATCTCCCTCCATTGCGTGACCGTTATGGCGATATTCCGTTACTTGCAACCCATTTTTTTCACATTTACACCAAAAAATATAAGAAACAATTACGCGGCTTTACAAAGGAGGCAATGAAACGTCTGGAGGAGGCAGAGTGGCCGGGAAACGTAAGAGAGCTGCAACATGTGATAGAACGGGCTGTGATAATGACAGAAACAGAATGGATAAATCCTCATGACCTGCAGATGAGAATTCTGAATAAGTCATCTGACGAATTGGAATTGACTGATTATGATCTTGATAAGGTTGAGAAAACGATTATCTTAAAAGTGATGAAGATGCACCAGGGGAACATTTCGAAGGCTGCAAGTGAACTGGGGCTGACACGCACTTCACTATACCGCAGAATGGAGAAATATGGTTTATAAAAATTTTAGAATATCCTTAATTATCAGGGTGCTGGCTATTGTTGCCAATGCATTTGCAATTATGTGGCTGATATTCTCAACCAATTATTTTTTCACAACACTTCTGGCAGTTGGCATTGCTATCTACCAGGTTATCATGCTCATACAGTTCGTTGAAACTACAAATACACTGCTTACCAACTTTCTTGAATCGCTACGATATTCTGACTTCTCCAGAACATTTGAAATTAAAGGACTTGGATATTCATTCGATCGCCTAAGCGAATCTTTCAGCGTGGTTATCAACGACTTTAGGAAAGTAAGGGAAGAACGCGAACAAAACTATTTTTACCTTGAAACTGTTGTTGAGCATATCGGCTTTGGATTAATCAGCTACCGCAACGATGGTGTTGTTGAGTTAATCAATAACTCAACAAAAAAACTTTTTAAAATTACCAGTCT
>CAIOOC010000916.1 GCA_903859795.1 uncultured Bacteroidia bacterium | reverse complement strand
GCAGAATATATTAAGTCAGGCAATGATCTATTGCAGAAAAATTCAATGGCAGTAGAAGAAAATATTTTTTGGGAATAATTATGGCTAATTTAAGTAAGACTAAAGCATTATTTGGGTTTACATCCCCAAGAACAATCGAGAAAATTATTCCTGAAATCGAAATTCTATGCAATAATTTTTCAGGTCAAGTCTGGTCTGGGAATGATGAATTGCAAATTGCATTCTTTCAAACATTGTTTGATTCTGAATATTATGATGGGGAAACTTTTCCTGCCGATCCTGCATTAGCGGCTAGAGATAGAATTACAAGAGCTCCAAAAGCTTTTGGTTTTGTTGATTTGCAACCCAAAGTTAATTTGACTCCTGCTGGCGAAATGCTTTTGTCTGGTAAAAGAACAGACGAAACTTTTACAAGACAACTCCTAAAATTTCAACTACCTTCTCCATTTCATACTCAATCAACAACAATTGAGTTTGCAGTTAGACCATATTTAGAATTAATTAGGTTAATTCATGACCTTGGCAGTCTTTCAAAAACTGAAATAGCTTTATTCTTTTCCCAACTGACTAATTATAATAAGTATGATGAAATTGTTTCGAAAATTCTAAAATTTAGAAGTGATTCCAAGTCTTATGTTGGGAGCCGTAAAACATATGTAAGTGAATGGTTTGAAAATGAGGTTCTGGAAATTTTCAATGAAGAGGTTTTAAGTAAGGACTTGAAGACAAGAGAAAGTTCTGACGTCTCTTTAAAGAATTTTATTAAAACTAAGAGTGCAAACATGAAAGATTATGCTGATGCATTTGTTAGATATATAAGATCTACAGAGTTAATTACTTTTCAAAAGAAAACCTTCAGGTTAATTATTTCAGCACAAAAGCTAGAAGAAGTTGAGTTTCTTTTAAATAGTGTTCCAAGACATCCTTATGATTTTCGTTCTCTAGGTGAATTCAAAGAATACATGTTCAACCCTTTTACTCTTGAACTCTTATCTGACAATAAAAGTCTTTTGTTGAAAAAACTTTCAACTTTGGGTTTAAGTAAAATAGACGAATCTCTAAACATTGAAGAATTGAAGGATGTATTTGATGATTTAAAAATTAAAGTTAAAACCAAGAATATTGAGGAGAAGGTAAGAGAGCTTAAAGACTATAATGAATTACCTGAAATTATAGATGTGTTTGGACAAATAAGACGAAGAGATATTCCTGACCCGCCATTGTTTTTAGAGTGGAATGTCTGGCGTTCGTTCGTGATGTTAAATTATGCTACACGAATTGATGGTAATTTTATAATGGATATTGATGGCATGCCTTTAAATACTGCACCAGGCAACAAGCCAGATTTAGAAATTGAATTTGAGGATTTCATCATTCTTGGTGAAGTAACTCTTTCCTCCGGAGCAACACAATTCAAAATGGAAGGCGACTCCGTTCCAAGACATTTTGGCAATATAAAAAGGGACATAGCAAAAGAAACTTACTGCATATTTATTGCTCCAAATATACACGATGGGTGTTTAGCTCATTTTTTCAACTTGAATAGATTTAATACCAAACATTATGGCGGTAAAACGAAAATAATTCCCCTTTCATTAGACAAATTCATTGCCTTTATAAATGTTGGTGTTGCGTGTGGTTTTTCAAATCCAAACAAGCTTAAAGGGGAGTGTAATCTGAACTCTGTCTGATTGTTTTTACTTTGGTAGCTCAAATCTACAAATTTTCTCTTTTTTCAATCCTTAAATGCTTTTCAGAAAGAT
>CAIOOC010000915.1 GCA_903859795.1 uncultured Bacteroidia bacterium | reverse complement strand
CTGAAATTTCTCACTCATTTAAATTATCATTGGGTTTCTTGTGCTTTACAATTTCACCATTTACCACAAAAGTGATTGATTCTCCGATATTGGTAGAATAACCGGCAATTCGTTCGAACAGATTTAAAATAATCAGGATGTTGGCAGCCACTACTACAACTTCTGACTGTTGCATCATCTCTGTCAGTATCGTTGCTGCAATTTTTTTACATTCCTCCTTTATCTCGGCAGCCTTGATCTCAATCTTATCTGCATAGCTCAGTTCATGAGTCTTAACCAGTTCAACCACATCTGAAAAAAGATCCTTTGTTTTTTCGCCAATCACATCAATTTTAAGATCTTCGGCCAATTGGGTATAATCCTGAAGCGGCTCAATTCGCTTGGCAATACTGACGGCATGATCGCCAATTCGCTCAAGATCGTTGTTTATTTTTAAGGCAGAGAGAATATACCTTAGATCTGAAGCGACAGGCTGCTGGAGTGCAAAGATTTTCTGACACAACTTATCAATTTTCACATCAAGATGATTGATGTACTCATCGTTCACGATCACCTTCTTTGCCAAAACCACGTCGGTGCTTTTCAATGCGAGAATGACATCAATAATCTGATGATTAACCTGTGAACACATTTGCTTGACTTTATGGGCAAGCTTATCGAGTTCTGAGTCGAATATTCTGTAATTTTCCATGTTATAAATGTATTAAATTAATAGACATCAACCAAAACGGCCTGTAATATAATCTTCGGTTTGTTTTTTGTTAGGGTTTGTGAATATGGTTCTGGTTTTATCGTACTCTATTAGCTCTCCCAGGTAGAAAAAGGCTGTGTTATCGCTGATACGTGCAGCCTGTTGCATATTATGTGTAACAATTACAATGGTGTAATGTTCTTTTAACTGAACGATGAGTTCTTCAATTTTTGAGGTTGATAAGGGATCAAGGGCGCTGGCAGGTTCGTCCATTAAAACAATCTCGGGATTGACGGCCAGGGTGCGTGCAATGCAAAGTCTTTGCTGCTGACCCCCTGAAAGACCCAGAGCAGAATCACCAAGCCGGTCTTTTACTTCATCCCATATAGCGGCATTTATTAAGGCTGTTTCAACTATTTCCTCAAGCTGATTCTTATCGGTAATGCCATTTATTCTAGGACCGTAAGCAATATTCTCAAAGATAGATTTAGCAAATGGGTTGGATTTCTGGAAAACCATTCCAACCTTTTTTCGTAAGTTGACGACATCGATATTTTTATCGTAAATGTTAATCGAGTCAATCATTACTTTTCCTTCGATTTTGACCCCGTCAATCAGATCGTTCATTCGGTTGAGACTCCTAAGAAAAGTCGATTTCCCACAACCGGAAGGTCCTATGAATGCTGTTACCTTTTTTTCAGGTATTTTAATTGAGATGTCTTTCAGCGCCATTTTCGCACTGTAGTAAAGGAACATATTCTCTGTATGGATTTTGTCAAGTATCATATCATCTAATTTTCTTTTTTCTGATTCGGTATCTTAAAATAACAGCGGACATATTTAGCGTAAAAGTAAGTAAAAGCAAGACGCAGGTTGTCCCGAATTGAATTGGTAAAGACTGGTCGACATTGGCGGACTGTGTTGTCAAAACGTAGATATGATATCCCAATACCATAAACTGGTCACCTAGTCCGGGCAGGGTGGCCAGGTAATAGGCGGCTCCTGTAAAAAGTATAGGGGCTACCTCACCCGCACCGCGACTGACAGCAAGAATTGTTCCCGTTAGTATTCCTGATATCGATCCCGGGAAGACAACCTTTCTGATAGTCTGCCATTTGGTTGCTCCTAGGGCAAGACTTGCAGCACGTAACTCCTGCGGCACAGTTTTAAGAGCCTCTTCAACCGAAACAATCACAACGGGAAGTGTCAGTAACGCCATCGTAAGACTGGCCCAGAGCAGATTTGGCTGTCCCCATCTTAATTCACCTCCAAAAAATGCCCCGTCGATATGTGTACCGACGAATTTTATAAAGAATCCTAACCCGAAAAGACCGTAAATAATCGATGGGATCACCGCAAGAGTGCGAATGGCAAAACGGATTGTCTTGGCAATTATCGAATTCTCCTTGGCGTATTCAGTGAGGTATATAGCCGTAATTGTTCCGAAAGGTACAGCAGCAACTGACATGATAATTACTAATAAGGCTGTTCCGTATAGTGCGGGGAAGATTCCCCCTTTTATCATACCAGCAGGTGTATAACCTTCACCTTTAAAACCAATAGTAGATTTACTTGG
>CAIOOC010000914.1 GCA_903859795.1 uncultured Bacteroidia bacterium | reverse complement strand
GTATTTCTTTAGGTGTTTTAAAATCGTGATCGTATGATTTATACCCCCATGAATTATTGGTAGTACCCACAGTTTCCCAGGGTCTGAAAAGTTCATCAGCATTTTGAGGAATGGTGTTATCGCCTGGTATTAAATAATCACCAAAATTATTTCCGATTCTTTCGGTAATAATGATTTGAGGCTGTATATCGTAAACAAGTTTGTAAAAGTTAAAACTTTGCTTCGGGTTCATCCGGGACGGCATATCAAACCACAGCATCTTCATACCCGGGTATTTTTGCATTAATTCTTTAACCTGCGGGTATGCTTTCTTTTGAAGGTATTCTTCAAAACTATTAGGGCTGGGATCCCAAGTGTTAGCTCCGAATGTTTTTTCCCATCCTTTTAAAGAAGGATCGTTAAGTTTTTCCTTGACCTGAGAATCGGTCCCATCCATCCAGTCAATGTTATGAGAATAGTAAAGGCCAAACTCAAGATTTTGCTTTTTACAGGCTTTGTATAATTCAGAAATGATATCACGCTTAAAAGGGGTTGCGTCCATTACATCGAAAGCGCTGAATTTTGAATCGTACAAAGCAAATCCATCGTGGTGTTTGGCTGTGATTACCAGATATTTCATACCGGTATTTTTTGCCAGACCTACAATAGAATCGGCATTAAAAGCAACCGGGTTAAACTGTTTGGCAAGATTTGCGTATTCTGCTCTCGGAATTTTAGCAGCATGCATAATCCATTCAGCTACATTGGGAGGGTTATTAATTTCTTCCATTGTTTTACCTTTCCATATTCCTCCCGGTATTGAATACAATCCCCAATGGATAAACATTCCATATTTGGCATCCTTGAACCAGTCAAATGTGGCTTTTTTGGATTTATTCATTTCTCTCCATTCCTTTAAATGGAAATTCGGATATTGGTCGGATCTTAATTCCTGGCTATAAACAGTACTAAGTGTAAAAAACATCATTGCAACAAAAAAAAAGTTCGTTTTCATATATTAGAATTAAATGTTTTATGGAATTATCAGGGAAACCCGAAAATTAAAGCTTTACAGTATTTGCTATCAATAGTGTGACGGGGCCAACCAATCCTGTCGGTTTTAACCTACTTTCTTTGTTACAGTAGTTCCAAATGGCAAACGTTTTTCTTGCTGAAGGTCGGGGCTGACCATTTATCACCCAATCAGGTAATGACATTGTTGGGATACCATTTCCTGAGCCGGAAGCATCGTCATTGATATCAGCCGGAACTTGTTCATCCCCAATAACTGCATTTGCCCATGTATTGGTCACAGCAATTTCCAAATCATTGATTCCCGCCTTTAAATACGCTTTAACATCAATCTTGTATGGTGGAAACCATAGTTCAATTTCCGATTGATTGTTGCCTTTTACAGTTGCTATATCGTACATTTTGCCTAAGTCCATTATAATTCGATTTTGCGGGTTCAAACTTTCCTTTTTAATTGATATCTGTTTATGAAAAGTCGCCGTTCCTGAGAAATAAATAATAGTTGTTTCCCAGATGACCACACGGTGCTTTTTCCCAATTTGCCTTAGCGGTATTGCCGCTAACCGCATTAATTGTTGCGTTTGCAGACTTGAATACGATGAAACCACTTCCATCAGCAGGATTCTTAAACGCCTTCACATCACCTTTCTCAAGTAACACACTGTATGCTGAAGGTATAGCAAAATCAAACTCCAGTCCTCTATTTTGCAATTCGCTGGTTGGTGTTACCCTAAGTATAAATGACAAGCGATCAGGCCACGAAGTAATTTCTAATCCACTGTTATAAATATCGCAACCAACTAAATCAGGAAGCTTATTGATGAACCTTCTTTGAAAATATTTACCGGTCTCAATCAATTGACAATCATCTATATCTCCAGAGGATGAAGTACACCAGTACATACCGCCTTCGGTTTCCATACCATAACTTAGTTGACAAGTATTATTTGTAGGGAAAGATTGAGTATTCGTCTCTCTCAAAACAAAATCTTCTGAAAACTGCTCCTTATTGATTATCAAATTTTTCAGTTCAAGATTTTG
>CAIOOC010000913.1 GCA_903859795.1 uncultured Bacteroidia bacterium | reverse complement strand
CCCTAACTTCTATTAGTTAGGCCATATATATTTTGTTAAAAAACGTGCAGGATTTGGAATTCTGCATTTTTTTTATTTATTTTGCATATTGTCTAATTAGGTATATTTACAAATATTTAATAACCATGAAAAAAACATCAAATAGCCACCCTGATTGGGTGTTAAGGCACAAAAAACCTGGTACTGAAATCCGGTTAATCAAAGGACATTATTACCTGTATGAAATCACGAGCAAGTGGAATAGTGACAAAAAACGGCCAGTAAAAAAGACTATTGGTATTCTTGGAAAAATTACTGAAAGTGGTTTTGTAGAAAGCGATAAGCACCGTTTAAAGACACAGAAATTTGTTGTTAAAAAAGTATGGCAGCGGGAGTTTGGTTTTACACATTTTATGCAGACCAATTTACATGATACGCTTAAACATTTGGAGGAACAGTTTCCTGATTGCTGGCAAACTATTATAGCTTTGAGTTTTGGCAGGTTTGTTTATCAGTCACCATTAAAAAATATGGATTTTCGTTTTCGACATAGTTTTCTTTCAGAACTATATCCAGATATAGTTTTAGATAGAGACCACCTAACAACATTCATGCGTTATTTAGGTGAAGAAAGGGAAGCAATCAATAATTACTTTAATGCCTTTTGGAAAAATGACAAGCGTTCTGTTTTATTTGATGTAAGCAGTATTACCTCATTATCGAAACGGATGGAAGGATTTCCACAGGTGGGATATAACAATAATAAAAACTTTGATCCACAATTAAACATTATGTTCATCCATTCTGTTGAACAAAGAATGCCCTTGTATTATCGCATCCTGCCAGGTAATATCCGTGAAGTAAAAGCTTTTAGTTTATCACTTAAAGAGTTTGACAAAAAAGACGTAACGGTTATTACTGATAAAGGATTTTATTCAAACAAGAATCTAACAGAGATGAGAAACGAAGGGATCAAGTACATCATACCTTTACGAAGAAATATTCCTTTAATTGATTATTCTAAAATACAGGCAGGTCTATCTTACAAAAATTTAGATGGATATTTTGAATTTGAAAAGCGCATTGTTTGGTATTACACACTGCAAAAGGAGTGGGGATTACTCTATCTATATATAGACGATTTCCTTAAAGCCGAAGAGCAACGCGACTACTTGATACGAATAGAGAAATATCCTGAGAAGTACAGTATTGAAGAATATCACCAAAAACAAGCTCATTTTGGAACAATCGCTTTGCTTACCAATGGTGATACTTCTGCTCAGGATACATATGAGAACTATAAAAGCAGAAATGAAATTGAAGTGCTTTTCGATGCTTATAAAAACATCTTACATGCAGATAAAACTTATATGCAAAATGATATAGCCATTGAGGCGTGGATGTTTATAAACTTCATTGCTGTTCAATGGTATTATATCATTTTTAATATGCTTAAAAAACATAAACTATCTAAAATCTATTCTCCCTTAGATTTTGTAATGAAGTTAACTGAAATAAAAAAAATAAATATTAATGGCCAATGGTATTTATCTGAAACAACTCAAAAAACTAAGGATTTACTCAAAAAACTAAAAATCGAAATACCTATTCCCTAAAAATAAGAAGTTAGGGATTAATAACGTTAGACACCAATATCGCACAACCAGCTTCTATAGCATAAGTCTGATAATAAACTAATTGTGGCTATTAAAATAGAGGAGGTTGGGTTTTATTAGCTATAAAGGATTTTTATTCTTTTTATGTTTTTTTGTTCTTTGTCTTTTTGCTGATGCTCTTTGTTTTTTTGATTTTTT
>CAIOOC010000912.1 GCA_903859795.1 uncultured Bacteroidia bacterium | reverse complement strand
TATCAAATCAGGAGACAATGGCTAAGATCATTTCTTTCAGCATATATTGAGCGGGATTTATTGATGCTTGGTCTGGGAAGTTCCTCAAATGATGTGCAGCGCTTGTTTTACATGCTGGCTTCTGTTCATGGTAATCTGTTAAATTATAGTAATCTGGCTAATTCGATAGGCCTTAGTATCATGACAGTAAGAAATATCGTTTCATTTTTTGAAAAATCATTTATCGTCCGGATCTTACAGCCTTATTACACCAACATTGGCAAACGATTGGTCAAAACACCTAAAGTTTATTTTCGGGATTCAGGGGTTATCAACTATTTGCTTGGATTAATAACTTATGAAGATATTCTGCGACATCCAATGCTGGGATTTTTATGGGAAGGATATGTGATTGAAAACGTGATTAATACATTAGGCGAGCGCTATCAATATTATTTTTACAGAACGGCTGATGGAACAGAATGTGATCTGGTAATTTTTGAAGGGACAAACTGTAAGGCAGCCATTGATGTGAAATTTTCGCCTGCTCCAAAAACTACGAAATCAATGACCACCGCCATTCATGATTTGAAACCAATTCAGGCATTTTATATTGTTCCGGAATGCAAGTTGCCCTATGCTATTACTCAAAATTTAATGGTGGCAACTCAGGAACAGGCTATTTCCCTGCTTCAGTAATTCTTTCGATGTGGAATTAAATGCTTATTTCAGAGTTGTTCCATTTTCCGCAAAAACACGATGTATCCAGGGATGAGAATGGTTTTCACTTTCCGGCCCTGTCGTGACCAGATAACAATCATCGCTTTGATCAAGCCTCACTCTGTCAGGGGCTTTTGAAATCGGCAATGCTGCTATTTTGCCTGAAAGCAACCTGTTTCCCTGCAAAAAAATAACAGGATCGCCATTTTTAAAACGGCATTGGTCTTCACTTCGTCCAAAGAATGGAGCAGTATCGGGCCCATCGTACCCGCCGATCAGTTGGCCATTGCAGTCGTAAACCCATTGTCCTTCCGGTTCACAACCCTGGTTAAGATAATATTTTGTCACCTCAAATATCCTGAAGGTGATACACTTACCTAAATAAAAGTTTTTCTGTTTGCCAGCAATTGCCGACCTGATAAAACTTTCAATCATTTCGAGGCTTGAAAAATACCCAAGGGTATTGGATTCAAGCTCGACAGGTAACTGAATCTTTCCTTCTTCCCACAGAACAACCAGTTTAAATACTGCATTAGTTTCCATATGTTTGCGAAATATCTGTTAAAGATAGTTGTTCAAAATGTAGCAATAGCCATCGTTCGTTTGATCCTGTGCAGGGTCACGAAGGTCCGGTTCTGTAATTATAATTTTGTTGATTACATTGTCTGGCAGTCGTAAACCTGGCCGAGTACGGGCATTTGTGAATTCAAGTTTTCCCATATAATCATCTGGCAGATTAAGTCCTTGAGGAATTTTCATCCCTATAAATGACAATCGTGTTAATGCGTGATGGGGTATTTCAAAATCATCAGGCAGTTCTCATTTGAAAAATTCAAGTTCTTCCAGATTATTAAGAGATGCAAGTATCTTCCGGGGAAGTTTACTGTTAGAAAACAAAAAGGAATGACAGGATGCAGGCAATTTTACATTCTTGAAGTCATGAATATTTTTCAGGGTAAGTTTTCCCGAGATAATATGCGGGAAGATGATCCCTTTTTCAAACCTGACTTCCGTAAGTGAGAGATTTTTGACAGTTGTGGGTAATTTGAATTCCGCCGAAAGTGTTTCCCTCTCCAGTTCAATAGTCCCTGAGAAGTCAATAGGAAACAAGAGTTGATGCTTATGCCTACTATTTAATATGGAGATCTCTGATACACAATTATTTCCCAAATTTATATTCTCCTGAAATGAACAGTCAATCAGTGAGATTTTTTTTATTTCAACAGGTAATCTCCAGGTTTCCGGGATGACACATGACTGAATTTTTAATTCTCCCTCAATTTTTCGGGGAAGTTTTAGATTACCAGGGAAAATGGTTCCCTTAAAAATAAGATCTCCTTGAAGGATATCAGGCAACCTAAGTTTATTGGAAAGGATCGGTTGTCCGGAAAAATTTATCGTTCCTATATGTGTATCCTGAAACATGGAATTTAAAAAATCCCAAATAATTTGTGGTTTAAGTAATTTTACCTTTGAGGCGTACCATGAATTCTGATCAGCCTTCCCGATACGGCTATCCTTTACAACTTTAACCGGATAAATAAATGACTCTGAAAGCTCCCGGCAAATACCATTAAAATCGGTAATCTTTATCTTCGATTTCAGCTTCTTCCGTTTAGGAGTTTTCAAGGCAGATTTATCATGCAAGATTATGCCCTCATTCAGCGATTCAAAAAAAGTATCTGCGGAATCATGAGGCCCTAGAAACCATGTCTTATTATGATCAAAATCCGAATCTGCCAACCGGAAGCTTTGAATTACAGGTTCGATATATTTTATTCGGTCCAGTATAGTTTGAGGAGCCACGAGATTTCTGATATCGCTTCCTTTGTGCATTCTGATTTCACATTTAGGGTTTAGTGGCAGACAGAGAGGTGCCTCTATCTTGCCATAGAGAATACTAAGTGTTCCTTCGAGTTTTTCGGGTAGTTTCAGCCCTTTTTTCAAAATTGAATTGCTGAAAGTTAGGTTACCTTTGAATCGTACAGGGAACTTTATTCCGGAATGAATCTTGTTATTCTTGAAATTCACATCAAAGAAATCTGCTTTAGGTAATTCGAAGTTTTCATGCATCGTGAAGTCCTTAATAAACAGATGATTTAATCTATTCCTGTTAAATTTAAAGCCGGCAGGGAATCTTACCCAATTAGCCTCAAAAGATTCATAGCTCTCAGGCATGATTATGCCCTTTTCGAAATTAGTTAGCTGGTTTAATCTCACATTCCCCATTACTTTTCCGGGCAATATAAAACCCCTGCTAATATTTGTTGAACGAAGAATAAGGTTTCCTACCTCCAAAGGAAATTTATTTTTCCATGCATGAGGAATAACACTTGCTGCAATTTCAAAATTACCTTCTACAACTTCAGGCAGAGTGATTTCTGAAGGAAGCGCACATCCATAAATTCTTAAATTGCCCTTAATAACTTTTGGAAATACTAATCCTTTGGGAATAGATTGCTGATATGAAATCGATATGCTTCCGTGAAAAACGTCAGAATGCTGAGGCAATAAATCTGAAAAGAATACTGGCTTAAGTAATTGCAAACTTGATATATACCAGAAAAGTTCATTGTCATCATCAGGGACAACAGAACTCTTATCATCCAGTTTTACCGAAAAGATAAAAGGTTCGGAGAGTTCAGTGCAGATATTAATTGAGTCAGTTATCCTGATCCCTGATTTTGTGACAACACCTTCAGATTTGAAAAAGTCAGATTTATAGTCTATGACCCGCCCTTCGTGTTTGCAACCTTTGATCTCATCAGAACGTGTAAAAGGGATGAGGTACCATATTTTTGTATAATCGAAATTGGAATTCCTGTCTGAGTTTCTTTCCTGGCTTTTTCCTGTTTCCATAAAAAAGTTGAGTCAATTAATAATCACTTTTGACACCTTGCTCTAAGCTAAATCCGGATGCAACCCGGAGGGCATCCAGATTGGAATGTATTTCAGAGAGAATAGCTCCAAATCTATTCCCAATAGCTACTTAACCGAATTCAGAATGGCCATGGTAATGGAAGATAGTTGTAATGCATTACTGCGGATTGATTCCAGAGTTACTGTTTCGTATTTCTGATTTGACCTGATTTTATGTGTAAAATAAATCCAGGTAATATCCTCGTCGATGTAATAGCTAACTGACAAATCGGGTTCTTGTTTTGGTTTTTTGTCATCCACAGGCCCGCCCCATTCGACATAAAGTTCATCTGAACCGAATAGTTCCATAATTTCCTTGTCCCTGGCCCAGATTTCGGCTTGGATTTTCTCAAGGATTTCATCAACAATCGGATCAAAATTGTCTTCATCATTTGTCAATAGTTGGAATATCTCATCTATTTCAAAGTTATAGTCCAGTCTGATCGTGTCGTGATCCAATGCGATCAGGCTAAGAGAGTCGAGCAAATCTATTTCTTCAAATTCAAAATTAACCCAGAACGTTTCCGGATCTCTCATTATTTCAGAATTAACTTTAATCAAATCAGCCAGGGTTGCTGTGAGCGGAAAAAGTTTCTTGTAGATTACTTCGTCATACGCATTTTTAAAGGATACGGCTGTTTTTGATTTCATTATAACAATTTTTCAGTTTCACATTTAGGATTAAAATATGTTTAAGCGGACATTCATGAATAAAATCATATGATTAATAATTTTCTTTACGATTTGGTCGTTCGTCGCTCACTCCCTATTGGCAAACCTCTTCTCGCTTAAAAGGAAAGATGGGGTAATCACTGCTACCTCGAAGATATGAGGCGGAAGCCAACGGAGCGGAAGCGGTCGTCAGGTGCGGAATTGTCGCGGTTTGCCGAACGACAGTAGTCCGCATAGCGATTCCAGCAACCTCCGCGGAGAACGCGCTCCGATCCATTTGAGGGTCCCTGAGGATTAGTCTGAGACTTGATTGAATAGTCACCAAACCAATCTGCACACCATTCCCAAACATTGCCATGCATTTCGTACAGCCCCCAGCCATTGGGATTGAACAGTCCTACAGGTAGCGTTTTTTCGCTCTCTATATTTGCATCATGTTTATTGATTTTAGAACCAGTATTAAATGGAGTTGTTGTACCGGCCCTGCAGGCATATTCCCATTCAGCCTCAGTTGGCAAACGACATCCAATCCAACGGGCAAAACAGTTAGCATCATACCATGATACATTAATTACCGGATGTTTCTTTCTTCCCCAACCTGCATCGTCAGGTTTTTCCAGTCCCATTTCGTCGCAATATGCATCGTATAGCTCAAAGGTAATGGCATATTTGCTCATGAAAAAGGCGCTTAACGTAACCTGATGCTGAGTTTCATTACCCCTTCTATCTGCTTCATTAGCAGGACTGCCCATCATAAAAGTGCCAGCAGGAATTTCAGCCCATTCGATGGGAATTGGCGTCTGGGGTCCTGGTTTTTGTCCGGTTTTGTCTTTAAAAGTTGTGGAGGTTGCTGGTTCTGCTACAGTTTTACCATCGGCTATTTTTAACTCAAGTTCCAGCTCGAAGTCAATCAAATCTATTTCAAGCGCTTCTGCCTTTTTCAGAAGCAACTCCCTGAAATGACCGGTTATTTCTCCTTTTGCAAGCATTGAATTCACTAATTTCTCAAGTTCTGGTACCATATCTGAATTGTTTTTAAATTTTATTTTTGAATTCTGCTAAGCATTAATTTGATCATTGCAAATTGAAGGCTGTCTGAGCAGTTGTAATTCTATTCTCCATAATTACTTAACCGAATTCAGAATTGCCCTGGTGATGGAAGATAATTGTAAAGCATTACTACAGATTGATTCCAGAGTTACTGTTTCGTATTTCTCATCCAGCCGGATTTTGTGATTAAAATAAAGCCAGGTGAAATCATCGTCAACGTAATAACTAACGGACAATCCCGGTTCGGCTTTTGGTTTATTCGGATCCCCCGGCCCACCCCATTCAACATAAAGTTCATCTGAATCAAATACCTCCATAATTTCCTTGTCTCTAACCCAGATTTCGGATTGAATTTTATTAACGATTTCGTCAAAATTGCCTTCATCCTTTTTCAAAAGTTCGAATATTTCATCTATTTCAAAGTTATAGTCCAACCTTAGCGTGTTTTGATCTAATTCGATCAGGCTAAGGCTATCGAGTAAATCAATTTCTTCAACTTCAATATCAACCCAGAAAGTATCCGGGTCTCTCATCATCGCAGAATTAATTTTTATCAGATCAGCCAGGGTTGCTGTAAGCGGAAAAAGTTTCTTGTAGATTACTTCGTCATACGCATTTTTAAAGGATACTGCTGCTTTAGTTTTCATTATCATAAATTGTCATAAAAGTATTCTTTACACTACTGCTTCTTTGATCTTTTCCATCATATATAATCGCCGCATAACATCGAAATTAGCCCCTTCAACGGTCCAGTCTTGTTTTCTTTTTATGGTAGTTGGATAATTACCGGTCAAAGACAGGATAAGTGAGTCGCTCACATATTCGGCAGGGGCTCCGGTGATAAAATGAATGGCCATAAACTTGTACTCATTACAGATCTGTGAAATTAGCCCTGCACTTACCATATATGGCAGAACATTCCAGGTTGGTACATTTTTTTTATATTCGTCTAAAAGGGATTGGGAAACGCCGTGTTCAAGGTATGATTTCTTATGAGGGAAATTGGAGAAAAGCACAATTTCCTTGTCCCTGTTGGCCTCCAGTTCTGCAAGAAAATTGGGAACAGTAAAAACATTGGTAAAATGTTCGATCCCTAACAGTTTCAATCCGCTATTTAATTTTTCGTTCTCAACGGCTCCGAGTTCGGTTGAATTGTAAATGCATGCATTAATTACGATCATAATAAAGAATTTTAGTGTATTTTAAAATGGAAGGTCATCTTCATCAATTTTAACTTTGTCTTTTACCGGGTCAGGAATATCATAATAAGGTAGATCCTGTACTCCTGAAATTTCAAACGTATACTCGCCTTTTGATGGAAGTTTCAATTTGTGCTGTATATGCGGATGCTTTATTTCAAGCCTTCCATTCAATGTCGCAGGCAATTGAACCCCCTCAGAAAATTCACATTCCATGAAATGGAGTGTGCCGGTAAAACTTTCGGGAAATTCCAGTCCGACTTGAATAGACATATTATGAAATGCCAGATGTTTGATAGGGGTATCAGGAAACGTAAACTTCTCAGGGAAATTGCATTCATCTACTGTAATTTCCGGGGCAAATTTAAAGTCCGTGCGAATACTCTGCTTAAAAGAGCATTTGAAAAATACAATTTTATCAACTTCGTAGGGCAGTCTCAGGTTATCAGGAATATCACATGATTCAAATCGTAATTCCCCTTTTACCTTTGTGGGAAGTGAAAGTTTCAATGGCAACTGGTTCCAGTTGAATATTAGATCACCGTAAACCACTGTAGGTAATTGTATCTTATCAGGAAATGTATTCTGACCGCTGAAATTTATCGTTCCTACAAAAATATTGTGAAATGAATAGCGGAGCAGGTCCCATACATTGATAGGTTTAAGGACCTTTACCTCCGATGCAAACCATGAATGTTCATCTATTTTATCAATCAGGGTTGCCGGATCAAGTGCTACCGGATAATACTCAGCCGCAGAAAGATTCCTGCACAAACCGACAAAATTTGAAATAATGATTCGTGATTCAGGCTCTTCCGGATTCTGCTTTTGGAAGGCAGTACTATCATTTAAAATCATCCCTTCCTCTACTGCACTGAAAAAATCATCAGCAGCATCAAAAGGCCACAGGTACCAGTTTTCATTCAGATCAAAATTTATGGTATCCTGAATTTTTGTTTTTAGGGAATGTCTGCCAATTTTTTGTTTTAAAAATGCTTTTAATTCCGAAAGTGTAAATTCCTGTCCATCAGGAAGTATAACGCCCTTGAAATTTGGAAGTTGAAGAAGGGGAGATAAATCTTTAATTTTTAATGCGCTTAAATCGATCCATTCCAACGACGGAACATCGATAAGTGGACTAATATCCGTTACTTCGGTGAATTGCATGTTAAGATTTTTCAAATTAAGTCCGCGTAACGGATTTAAGTCGGAATATGAATTACCCTGATCAGCTTCCAATGATTTGAGTTTAGTCATTCTTTGAATACCGTCTAATGACTTAATTCCACAACTTTGACATTGTAATCCCTCTACATTAACAAAATCGCCAAGCACTTCAAAATTGTCTATGTCTAACCCATCTAAGACTAAATAGCCACTTACTCTGGAGCGAAGTGTTTTAGGATACATGCTTAGATAGCAGCTGGAAT
>CAIOOC010000911.1 GCA_903859795.1 uncultured Bacteroidia bacterium | reverse complement strand
GATTATCTTTAAGAAACAGGTTTTAGTAATGGACAAGGAAACGACGAAAATAGTGTTGCCCTAAATATCGGACGTTTAAGTCATTTTGAACCTTTTGACCATAAGTGAATTGGAATTTCAACAAAAATGGACCTGCCACGTGAAACGAAATTTCCAGGTCAAAGGAGAATCGACTAAAAAATATTTTGAGTAAATAAAATAAAAGCCTTCACCTCAGGATTGAGATGATTTGCTTTGATATGTTCAGGCTTTGTCTGATTATAATCTCTTTTATTTCGATATTCAGAAACCGTTGTTAACTAAATTGATCATTAATATAACTCTGCCTTAATACCTAAATATGTTGTTGTTCTTAAATATTTATATGAATTTCAGTTTTGTTCGGTCCTTAATAAATAATAGATTACGCATCAAAAAGAACTGTCTCCGGTTTCACACGTTTTAAAATTCTTTGACCAATTTAGACTCCTGATTTTATCCAGTTTAGGTTAATTTTAAAACAAATTAATCCTGATAAATTAAATCTAATACCATGATAAGATTTTTCAAAAAAACTAAACAAATTATATTTCTTGATCGTTTACTTGTCATTTACTTACAATATATTTTTTTTAAACGCTTAATTATAGAATTCTAATTTCAGTATATGTCTGATATATAATATTATGACGAAATATGACCATATATTAGGGGCCTCTGAAAAGTGATGAATCTGACTCTTCGGGAGTAAATCAATTATATATTTAACTTAAATTTTTTCAAATGAAAACAAAAATGATGAAATTGTTTGGTGCAGCAATGCTCTGTTCATGCTTATTGGCATCCTGCTATTCCTACACAAGCGTGGTGGGTGATGGGCCTAAAGGAAATAGCCAGGTTACAAAATGGAATCATTATGTAATTGAAGGTCTGGTCCCTGTAGGTGTTTCTGATTCCAAGGCCATGGCTGGTGGAGCTAAAGATTATTCAGTACACACAAGAATGTCTTTTGTTAATGGCCTCATAGGGGGAATTACCTTTGGTATTTATACACCAACTACAACTACTGTAACTAAGTAAAGATTTACTTAACCCGGAGAGAATCATTTTTCAGACTCTCCGGGTTATTTTAAGCTATAGGTTTAATGATTTATTTGTGGCATGAAAAGGATCATATTTTGGCTGTTGGTGCTGGTAGGAGTATTTTTGGTGATTAGGATCAGTCAGATTGTCCTTTCTAAGCATGAAATGACCGATTTTGTTTTTGGGTATCTCGTCGGTCAAATTATATTGCTCATGGTTGTTATAGTTCTCACTGTAATTCTAGGTCGCAGCAAATTCAAAAGATGATTCTTTGCAGTGAATTTCCTCAGAAAAATTCTTAAGAAACTGAAAATTCACCTTTTAATAGGCTGAATACGTTAAGATCCAGAAACTGGTCTTTAGAACGTTCACCATTCCGCTCTATCCCTTCAAATGTAAAATTCAGACGGGTAGGAACATTTTCACTCGGGGTGTTTCCAATCGCGCATCGGATAGTAATCCTGTTCATCCCCATCTTCTCAAAGGCAACTTGAATTAGCGAACGGCATGAACTGGTAATAATGCCCTTCCTGGTCATTTCGAATATCAACCAATAGCCTATCTCGGTCTTTTCGTTGACCCTGTCAGTATTATGAAAGCCGATAATTCCAGCAAAATCGCCTTTATACCAAATGGTATAAACTTCATTAAAAGTTTTGTCCCGTACTGCAATGACCTTATTGAT
>CAIOOC010000910.1 GCA_903859795.1 uncultured Bacteroidia bacterium | reverse complement strand
GTGCAGAATTATTTTTAATGAATTTGGGGTATCATACAACGATAGCACAGAAAGATTAATGAGGATTGAGCCAAAAGACGGAGAATATAAGAATAACATTAAACGGATATTCTCTAATTTAATCAAAAAATAGAAATATTTATTTCCGTTTATTTCCGTTCGGAAGTTTCGGAAATATAACCTTTTCGGAAAAGAGTTTTTTTGATAAAAATTTAACTCTTATCTGTTATGGCATCATTAATTCAAATTGAGAGCGAAGATAAATTTGCTCAAACTATCCGTTCAATCTTTCGTGAGGAACTTTCTTTCCTCACCACTAAGGAAACCGCTCAACGGTTTTTATCACGTCAGGAGGTCGCAACACTTCTGAAAATCTCATTACCCACATTAAACGAATACACCCACAAAGGAATTATTAAAGGTTCTCGAGTAGGTTCTCGCGTTCTCTATGATGAGGCACAAATCAGGGAATCAGTAAAAGACATTCCAACCCTGAAATATAGGAGGCGGTAAAATGGGAACTATTCCCAAAAGTCGGGAATTGATATTCAAACAGAATGCAACCCGAACAGATATTTACGATCAAACCGGATCGAAGTTTAAAGGATTCTCATTTATCCGATTATCAGAACCGCGCTCTACATTCCTGATTACTCAGGGCGCAAAGTATGTAATTGAATCATGGGATCACGGCACAAAACCGCTATTCTCAGGCCTTCGATTATTCGCAGATGGATTGTATTATGGAGACCATTTAAAGGCAGGGAAACGCGTCCTGATGATCGTTAAAATAAACCCGGGCGAATTGGTTGTTAATCTATTCAACACCTACCCACGCCGTAATTTTCAGAATGTTCTCAGGAGTTTCAGGGAAACAAAAAACCCCGGGAACCACCCCGGGATTAATCATTTGTCACCAACTTTCATCATTTCAAAGATTCAATTGATAAACAAATATACAACACTATCCGAATGATTTGTTTTAGCAAGTTAAATAATTTAAAAAACGGATCAGAAATTCAAATACTATTAGATTTTCCAGTTCAATACAGCGAACATACAGGGGAGGAACTAACGTACAAAAAGAGGTCTAAAAACCTTCTGAATTTAATTTTCACTCGATTACCTGATGGTTCAATGAAATGTTCAGGCTCTTTTCATGAATTTGCAAACGGTGGCAAATTGAATAATGACAGGTTCACTATTGAACGGTTCAAACAGGTAGCGGATGAATTGATCCGGTATATTTCACCCGATGACAATATAAATGTTCTCGAATTTGGAGTAAATATAATAACCCCTTTTAATCCTACCGACCTGATAAAGAACTTAATTTCCCATTGTAAAACTCAATTCAATAAAACTCTAAATTCAGGGGAGGCATCGTCTGAAATCCGATATACTCATTACACTATTAAGATTTATAATAAAGGATTACAGCAACCAAATGGGAAATACATACTCAGAATAGAACTACATTACAATCGAATGAAAACCCTTTTCCCTGATGGTCTTAAATGGTCAGAGTTGGCAGACCTGAAAACATGGGAATATTTTGGAGATGTATTAAAGGAGAAATTTAAAGATGTAATTTATTACGACCCTTCAATTAACTTAAATCAGGTACCCGAGAAAGAGAGGCAAATAATTGTGAAGGGACATAACCCCTTTCACTGGCAAAACCTTAAATCTAATCACGCCGATAGGGAAAGAAAACAGTTTCAAGACCTGATAAGAAAACACGGAACCAAATTTAATTCTTTACCTGATTTGATTTCTCAGGAAGTTGCAGAATTGGCGAAAAGTTACCACTATTCAGGGGAGGAAAATAGAGAACCTGATTTATCAGAATTGGCGAAAAGTTACCACTATTCACAACCGGAAGATTCAACCCAAATAGATACCAGTTTTGACCATTTGGCGAAAAGTTACCCTCTACTATCGTGTAACAATTCGCCAACCCATGAAAACAACCCTTCTGAGAGGTTTTGCAAAGTCACCGGAATTAATATTTCAATGCAGAAATCAGATTCAACTTTTTTGTGTATTTCCGGCCTGAGATATTTATTTGAAACCGATCATAGAGACTTCGATAAATTAAGATCAGAAAGACTTTCCCGCAGGTGGGAAAATGAACCTTTGAAAGTTCAGTTTCGGGAACTGGCACACTCGATCAGGAATGAATATTTCAACCCACGACATAATCCACGAAACAATACGATGAAAGGAATTAGCAAACTTTATTCCGATCCACCACTATTTGATTTCACCCCGTATATCCTGCCTGAGAAACTGAAGGTGGCGGGATTGAATTAATAAGATTGATTTGATATTTCAAGCATGGAATTATCTATTTTAGATTAAAATAGATGGGTTATTCCAATTTGTATTAAAAAATTGAAGATATGGTAAAGAGAATCAAAACCGGGGGGCGTGGCCCAGGTACAAAAAACCGATTGACAAAGGACATAAAAACAGCCTTTCAAAATCTGGTAGAGAACAACTTATCAAACGTTGAAATTTGGCTGGATGAGGTCGCCGATGATAATCCCGGTAAAGCGTTGGATTTCATTTTAAAATTAGCTGAGTTTGTTGTACCCAAGATGAGGTCTGCAGAAATACAAACTAATTCAGGAGGAGTGGGGAACGCTATTGAAGATATGACCAAAGAGGAGATTTTAAAAAGGATAGAAAGTTACAGACTACCTGATGATATATACGAATATGATACTTACGACAAAAAAAATTAACGGATTATGGAAACAAGTTTAAAAGATTATGCAATTAGACAATATGATCAATGGGTGGGATGGTTGAGATTTCATTGTAAAAAGTACAACATTGAGGATCAG